>CAZRNK010000227.1:0-4152 GCA_964601435.1 uncultured Oscillospiraceae bacterium
GCTCCAGGCCGTCTACTTTGTCGGTGAAGTCCTGGTCATCCGGGGTATCAAAATACAGGGAGCGGATTGTATACCCCTGGGGCCCATTGTGGGCGTCTGCGAGCATCACCTGGTCCAGCCGCGCCCGGAGACGGGCCCCTTCGGCAATCTCGATGGCAAATTTCTTCTCCTGACGCATCACTTCATTCATCCGCACCCCTCCAGTCCCAGGCATAGCCACCTGACCACAGGCAAGCCAAAAAGCCGCCACACCAGCCGCGCTTCTCTTTGGCTTACGTCAAAGAGCCGGGGGACGTCCCCCGGGCTCCCCATAATGGCTCCGTAAAACAGCAATATGTTTTATCATGCTCCCGCGCAAAATGCAAGTTGTCCGCCCTGAAAATATGCGGCATGCAGGAGTGCAGCTTTATCAGTCTTCCCAAGCCTCCGGCGGAGTGTCTTCATAACTGGCAAAGTCCGCCTCGGGGACATGCTCTGTGGGGGCGGTGCCCTGCATGAGCTGCATCTCCTGCCACTGCTCCCGGGTAATGAGAATCTGCCGGGGCTTGCTCCCCTCAAAGGGCCCCACAACACCCAGCTCCTCCAACTGGTCCACCAGCCGGGCTGCCCGGCTGTAGCCCAGCTTCAGCCGGCGCTGGAGCATGGATACGCTGGCCTGTTTCGTCTCAAAGATGACATCCACCGCCTGGGGCAGCAGCTCATCGTAGTTGCTGGCGGGCGTGTCCGCCGTCTCCTCCTTGCCGGAGGGCTTGTCCGCGGCGGCCTCCTCAATCTGGGCCATAATCTCGTCGCTGTACTGAGCCTGGCTGCCCTCCTTGATGAACTGGATAACCCGCTCTCGCTCTTCGTCGGAGACGAAAGCACCTTGAATCCGCTGGGGCTTGCCGCTGCCGATGGGTGCATACAGCATGTCCCCCTGGCCGACCAGCTTCTCCGCTCCCTGGGCGTCCAGGATAATCCGGCTCTCCATAGCGGAGGAGACGGCAAAGGCAATCCGGCTGGGGATGTTGGCCTTCATCAGGCCGGTAATGACGTCTGCTGATGGGCGCTGGGTTGCAATAACCAGGTGCATGCCGCTGGCCCGGCCCATCTGGGCCACCCGGCAGATACTCTCCTCCACCTCTTTGGAGGCCACCAGCATCAAATCCGCCAGCTCGTCAATGACAATCACCACCTGGGGCAGGGTCTGGCCGTCCTCCAGGGACTTCTGATGCTTGTTATACCCGGCCAAATCCCGGACCCCCACCTCGGAGAAAAGGCGATAGCGCTTGAGCATCTCCACCACCGCCCACTGGAGGGCGCCGGCGGCCTTCTTCGGGTCGGTAACCACAGGGATAAACAGATGGGGAATGCCGTTGTAAATTCCAAGCTCCACCATCTTGGGGTCAATCATAATGAGGCGCACCTCTTCCGGGGTGGCCTTATACAGCAGGCTCAGAATCAGGGAGTTCATGCATACAGACTTACCCGAGCCAGTAGTACCCGCAATCAGCAGGTGGGGCAGCTTGGCGATATTGCCCACCACCGGGTTGCCTCCGATGTCCTCCCCCAGGGCAAAGGAGAGCTTGCTGGCCGCCTTGCGGAAGGCGGCGGAGTCCAGAATATCCCGGAGATAGACGGTGCTCACCAGCTTGTTGGGCACCTCCACGCCCACAGTGGAAATCTTGTCGGGAATGGGGGCAATCCGGACGCTGGCCACGCCCAGGCTCAGCGCCAAATCATTGGCCAGGTTGGTGAGCTTGTTGAGCTTCACCCCCGCCTCCAGCTCCAAATCATAGCGGGTGACGGTCGGCCCTCTGGTAACGCCGGTGATGGAGGCGTTGACGCCGAAGCTGTGGAGGGTGGTGTCCAGCCGCTCCCGGTTGAGGGCAATTTCCTCCCGGCCGTCTACCCGGGCCGCGCCGCCGGTCTGGAGCAAATCTACGCTGGGGAAGCGGTATGTCTCCTGCTCCGCATTCATGGCGTCGTCGATGGTGCGGGTAATGCTCTCGGTCTCCGCCGCCACCTCCTGGGCGCTGATTTTCTCTTTCGGGGCAGCGGCCGGCTTTCCCTTTTCTTTCCCGGAGGCCGGCGGGTCCTGGATTTCCGCCGCCACCGTGGTGGTGACGCCGGCAATATCCGCTGCCTCCTTCCAGGACAGGGGCTCCACATCCGCCGTGGGGCTGCTCTCCGGCGTGGGGGCCGTCACTTCTGTCCGGGAAGTGCCTGTAATCACCTGGTCCGGGGTGCGGACCCGGGGGGTCTTGTTGAAAAAGCTCACCCGCTCCACCGGCGGCTCAGCGGGCACCTCGTCGTCCAGCGGGATGTCAATGGCCCGGCGGAGGCGGCTGCTGGAGCGGCTCTTCGCCGCCGGCGCATGGGCGGCATATGCCTCCGGCTCCGGCTCCGGTACGGGCTCATAGACCTTCTTCGGACGGCTGCGGTAGAAATTGATAATTTTGCTCAGCGTCAGGTTCACGGCGCCCATGAGGAAGAAGGCAAAGGCCACCACCAGCACAGGTACTGCCCCATAGACGCTGAAGGCTTCCTCCAGCAAAATAGCCAGAAGCCCGCCCAGGTAGCCGCCGCAGACCATATCCCGCCCGCCGTTATAGAGTATGGCGGCAAAGCCCGACTCCAGCGTCACATCCAGCTTGCAGAACAGCAGGTGGGCCAGGGCCCCCAGCAGCAGCGGCAGCAGCAGCGTAGACACCATCCGGAAGATAACCGGGCGGCCACGGTGGAAGCCCAGAATCAGCGCGGCAAACAGCAGCGCCGGGGGGAACAGGTAATAGCCCCAGCCAATCAGCCCCTTGATAAAGCCGCAGAAAATATCGATAAACCAGGCCTCCACCTGGAAATAGCCGATGAAGGAGAACAATCCCAGGAAAAGGCAGACAATCGCCCCCACCTCCCGCCGGATTGGCCGGGCGGCAGGTGCGCTTTTACTCCCCTTTTTGGATACAGTCCGGCTGCTGCCGGACTTCCCCTTTGGCTGGGTGGTTTTTTTGCTGGTTTTCCCAGTCTGCGCCATAGAGACTCAACTCCCACTTAGAAGATTATCGAAAGAATAATGGTAACAATGCCGGCGCCCCAGCAATAATAGGCAAAGCGCCCAAACTTGTCTTTCTTGGACAGATATTGAATCAGGCCGATGGCAAAATAGCCGGAGACCCCCGCCACCACCATGCCCACCAGGCAGGCCGGCAGAATGGAGACATCGATGCCTTCCCGGATGGCGTCCACCAGGCTCAGGATATTAGCACCCAATACGGCAGGCAGGCTCAGCAGGAAGGAAAACTTTACCGCAAATTCTCTGTCCAGCCCCATGCACAGCCCAGCTGTAATGGTGGTTCCTGAGCGGGAAAGGCCCGGCACCGTGGCAACCGCCTGGCAGACGCCTACCACAAGGGCGTCCCGAATGGTCATGGACTTCTCGGTCTTTTTTCCTTTGACCATTTTGTCCGAGACATAGAGCATGCAGCCGGTGAGCAGAAAAGCCGCGCCGATAAAGGCGGTGTAATAGTAAAGCTGCTCCACATAGCTGTTAATGGGCAGCACCAAAAACAGCGGCAGCGTCGCCACAATCAGCATCAGCACCAGACGCACGCTGGGCTGGGCCTCCTTTCGCTTTGCCGCCGCCTCCGGCCCCTTTCCCCGCAGGCTGCCGCCAAAGGCGAGCAAGTCCCGCACAATGGTAACAATGTCCTTCCGGTATGCGATGCAGACCGATACCAGCGTGCCCAAATGGAGGAGCACGTCGAAAAACAGATGGCCCTCCCCTGTGGTATCCACGTGGAAGATATTTTGCAAAACAGAGAGATGGCCGGAGCTGGAGATGGGCAAAAACTCCGCCACGCCCTGTACCAATCCCAAAAATGCAGCCCAGAGAATTGACATTCCGCGCTACCTCCTTTGCTTTTCTTCTCCAAGGAGATATTATGTTTACCTAATAAAAGATATTATCATAAGTCGGGACAAAAGGCAAGGCGGCATTTTTGCGCCGCCGGTCCTTTAAAAAAGCCGATGCACCCCCATAAAAAGGGGGTGCATCAGTCAGTCAGCCAAGAACCTATGCTTAGTTCACTTCGCATAAAGCATGACAAGCTTACAGGTTAATATGCCCGATGAAATTGTAGTAGATATTGAAGTCCCGTTCCTCGTGGCCGTCCA
>CAZRNK010000228.1:0-4147 GCA_964601435.1 uncultured Oscillospiraceae bacterium
AAGGGCAGTCATAGGGTATAGAGAAAAAACTGCGAGGAGAGATCGCTATATGGAGGCTGTATTCAATCAAACGAGCATTTCCTGCTTCCGGCAGGTATACACGGGCTGTACCACCAAGGAGGAGACAGCGGAGACCGTCGTTCCCGACATTCAGCCGGATATTTCCAGCATTCTCAGTACAGACGGCAGCATTTTTCTCCGCAGCAAGGAGATGGAGGAGGGGCGCGTCCTTTTAAATGCCACCATTGCCGTGACTGTACTGTATGCCCCGGAAGGGGAGACGGGGGTACGCGCACTTCGGATGAATCTGCCCTGCAGCGTGACGGCGGAGGCGCCGGGGACGGACCGGGACTGCCGGCCGGTGGCGGCGCTGCGCCTGACGGCCATAGACGCCCGCATGCTGAATCCGCGTAAAATCCTGGTTCGGGCAGAGGTTTCGGCGGACATCAGCTGCTATCAGGAACGGGAACTGGAGCTGCCCGAGGATGTAACGGCCGAAGCGGAAAGCAGCCTTTATGTCCGCAGGGGAAGTCTGGCCCTGAGTCCGGTGACCGGTGTTCGGGAAAAGACATTTGTTCTGACGGATGAGTATCCCATCTCCAGCAGCCTGCCTGTGCCCGGGGAGCTGGTACGGGAGAAAGTAACGCTGCGTACGGACGATGTGAAAAATGTGGGCAACAAGCTGATTTTTAAAGGCAGTGCCGATGTTTCCCTGGTCTATCTGGAACAGGAGACAAGCGAGCCGGTGGAGATGAGCTGCACAACCCCCTTTTCTCAGATTCTGGAGCTGGATGGCGTAGGGGAGGAGGCCTGGAGCCAAGTGACTTTGGCTGTCACCGGCGCGTATTTTGAACTGGACAGCGGCCAGGAGGTGCGCACAGTGCGCGCAGAAATCCACGCGGTAGCTCAGGGCGTATCGGCCGAGGCCAAAACTGTTGCGTATGTAGAGGACGCATATTCCAATCGCTTTTCCCTGGAGCTGCACCACCTCTCCCTGAAAGAGACTTGTATTCAGCGGCGTATGTCCGTACGGGAAACCCTGCGGGAGCTGCTCCCCAGCACCCAGCCCATAACAGCTGTCTGCTGCACCACGGTACGCCTGGGCCAGCCGGCAGCAGACGAGGGAACTATCCGATGCCCACTGCGGGCCTATGCGCTGTGCAGAGGGGATGAGGGAAACTTTTTTGAGCTCAGCGGTTCCTTTGTGCTGGAAGCCCATGTAGAGCTGGAGCCGGGAACGCAAATCCAGCTCCTGGAGGCCAGCCCGGTTGAGGCCTATGCCGCCCCGGCCGGGGGAGGCGTGGAGCTGCGCATCCCCGTGGATTTTGCCTTCTTTGTTGTGGCAGAGGAGACGGCGGAGGCGGTCCAGGCCATCAGCTGGGATGAGGAAGCGCCGATTTCTGAGCGGGAGCTGCCCTCTATTGTGGTACGCAGCGTCCAGGAGGGCGTGTCGCTGTGGGTGCTGGCCAAGGAATACCACTCCACCGAGACGCTGATTTGTCAGGCGAATGGCCTGGAAGAAGGGGCTGTGCCTTCGGGTATCCTGTTGATTCCCAAGGCGAGGCCCGGTGCATAAGGAATTTGTACAGCCGGAACAGCAGAAAATCAGTCATCAGTCAAAAAAAGTCCAGCCGCAGTAAGTTCTGCAGCTGGACTTTTGCATCATACAGCTATGGAAAGGGAAAATGCGCGGTGGATAGCAGAAATTTTATTCCTCTTCCTCCCAGTTGTGATACACATTCTGGACGTCATCATTATTCTCGAACATGTCCAGCATCTTCCGCATGTTTTTGATGTCGTCCTCGTTGGTCAGCGTAATATAATTCTGGGGGACCATCTCTTCCTGAGCGGACAGCAGCTTATAGCCGGCCTCTGTCAGGGCCTCTGCTACGGCGGCCACTGCGTCGGGGTCTGTGGTCACCTGATATACCGGACCGTCTTTTTCGTAATCCGAGGCGCCGGCCTCCAAGGCGGCCATCATCACATCGTCCTCGTCCAGGTCTCCGTCTTCGTTGTCGATGACAATGACGCCTTTCCGGTCAAAAGACCAGGAGACGCAGCCGGAGGTACCCATGTTGCCGCCATATTTGTCAAAGTAATGGCGCATTTCTGACGCGGTACGGTTGCGGTTGTCCGTCATAGTCTCCACAATCACAGCCACGCCGCTGGGACCATAGCCTTCATAGGTGATGCGCTCATAGTTGGAGGTATCGCCCGCGCCCAGCGCCTTGTCAATGGTGCGCTTGATGTTGTCGTTGGGCATGTTGGCCGCTTTGGCCTTGGCAATCACTGCGGCCAGGCGGGAATTATTATTGGGGTCGCCGCTGCCGCCCTCTTTGACGGCTACAATCATTTCCCTGGCAATTTTGGTAAAGGTCTGGGCCCGCTTGGCGTCCTGGGCCCCTTTTGTCTTTTGAATATTATGCCACTTGGAATGTCCGGACATAGTAACAACTCCTCTTGTAATCTCAGTTTATTGTATCATATTTCGAAAGTGCTGGCAAGGAAAATACCGGAAAAGCGCCGCTTCCCTGGTTTTTCCGCACTCACTCATACAGGCCGGTGGAGGCCACCAGCTTGGGCTGATAGCCTTGGGCAGCCAGGGCGGCCATGACCTCCGCCTTATGGGCATGGCCAAAGGCCTCCAGCGTCACCCGCAGCTCTACCGCCGCATTCCGGTTGATGCTGACAAACTGGTTGTGCTCCAGCTTGATGATGTTGCCGTTGCACTTGGCTACGATTTCTGCCACCCGGACCAGCTCGCCGGGGCGGTCCGGCAGCTCCACAGAGAAGGTAAAGACCCGGCCCCGGTTGATAAGCCCATGCTGGACCAGGGAGGACATGGTAATCACGTCCATATTGCCGCCGGAGAGGATGGAGACCACGTTCTGCCCCTTTACACCCAAGTGGTGGAGCGCTGCTACAGACAGCAGCCCGGCATTTTCCACAATCAGCTTGTGCTTTTCCATCATGTCCAGAAAAGCGTCTACCAATTCTCCGTCGTCAATGGTGATAATTCCGTCCAGATTTTTCTGGATGTAAGGGAAGAGCTTTTCGCCCGGGCGCTTTACGGCCACGCCGTCTGCAATGGTGACGGCGCTGGGCAGCGTTACCACCTCGCCGGCTTCCAGGGAGGCCTTCATGCAGGCGGCCCCTGTGGGTTCAACGCCATAGACCTTGACATGGGGGTGGATGAGCTTGGCCAGGGTGGCGACGCCAGTGGCCAGACCGCCGCCGCCCACCGGCACCAGGATAATGTCTACCTCCGGCAAATCCTGCAAAATCTCATAGGCGATGGTCCCCTGGCCGGTGGCAATGTCCAAATCGTCAAAGGGATGGACCAGCGTCAGGCCCCGCTCCTCTCCCAGGGAGACGGCGTAGGCATAGCTGTCGTCAAAGCCGCTGCCGTATAATATGACTTCCGCACCAAAATCCTTGGTGTTATTTACCTTCACCAGGGGGGTTGTTGTGGGCATGACAATGGTGGCCGGCACGCCGGCGGCCTGGGCCGCGTAAGCCACGCCCTGGGCGTGGTTGCCGGCCGAGGCGGTAATCAGGCCCCGCTCCCGCTCTTCCTGGGAGAGGCGGCTTACCTTGTAAAAAGCCCCACGGACCTTGTAGGCGCCGGTGACCTGCAGGTTCTCCGGTTTGAAATAGACTGTATTACCGGTGGTCTTGCTGAAGTGGCTGCTGTAAATGAGGTTGGTTTCCAGAATAATTCCCCGGAGTAATTCCCGCGCCTCTTTGAACTTGTCAATTGTCATACCATGCTTGCACCCGTTTCTCTAAATTTATACATTTTCTGTAAGTATCTCAAGACACTATTAAAAATATTATACGAGGAATTGGAAGGACAGTCAAGACAAACTTCTGGGAGCGGCATTTTGGACCTTCAAAATGCCCGGCGGCAAAGCGCAGTCGAAAAAAGTCCCGCCGGGGCTTTTTTCGACAAACTAAGGCAGGGCGCGGGAAACCGTGCCCTGCCTTTTGCGAGCAAGTCTGTAAGCCGGATTCTGTCTTAAACGGCCATCTATCTAGGCCTGCCGTTGCCGGCAGGCTCAAGCCACCTCCTGGAAGCGGCCAGGCGGGCCATATGCTTCCCCACGGTGTTGCTCCGGATAGAGTTTACAGCATCCACCTGTCTCCA
>CAZRNK010000229.1:0-4101 GCA_964601435.1 uncultured Oscillospiraceae bacterium
CTTCGTTTTCATTTAAAATATAGTACCGCTCCAGCTTAGACGTGTCAAAATAGACATTGCCCCCCGCCAGATAGGCATAGCCCTTCTCCAGCAGTCCCTCCACAATTTTGATATATTCGTCAATGCAGTCCGTGGCGGGGACCACTGTATCGGGCCTGCGGATATTGAGCTTCCCGCAGTCGGCAAAAAAAGCGTCGGTGTAAAACCTGGCGATGTCCATGACGGACTTGTTCTCCCGCCGGGCACCCTTGAGCATTTTGTCCTCCCCGGTGTCCGCATCGGAGGCCAGATGGCCCACGTCTGTAATGTTCATGACCCGGTTGACACTGTAGCCGCTGTAGCGCAGCAGCTTTTCCAGCACATCCTCCATGATGTAGCTGCGCAGATTGCCGATGTGGGCATAGTGATACACCGTGGGGCCGCAGGTGTACATCTCCACATGCCCCGGCGTGTGGGGGATAAATTCCTCTTTTTTTCTGGTTGCACTGTTATACAGGTACATTTGCTTGTCTCCTCCATATCTTCTGCGGCGGAGCGGGAGCGCCCCGCCGCTGCATTCTTTCGTATTTATGCCTTCCCTTTTGCCTCTGCCTGGGTGTCCAGCAGTTTTTCCACAAATTCCAGCCGGGCAGAGATGGCCTGGAGCTCCTTCTGCACCGGGTCGGTGATGCTGATTTGGTCCACCTCTCCGGCAAAATCCACTTTCTGTCCCGCAATGCGCACCACCCGGGCGGGGACGCCCACGGCGGTGGCGTTGGCGGGGATTTCCGAGAGGACAACGGCGTTGGCCGCAATCCGGGCGCCGTCGCCTACCTTAAAGGGTCCCAGTACCTTGGCCCCTGTAGAGACCAGCACATTGTTGCCCAGGGTTGGGTGCCGCTTGCCGTGGTCCTTTCCGGTGCCGCCCAGGGTGACGCCATGGTAGAGCAGGCAGTCGTCGCCGATTTCCGCCGTCTCCCCGATGACAATGCCCATACCGTGGTCAATCACCAGGCGGCGGCCGATTTTCGCCCCGGGATGGATTTCAATCCCCGTCCAGAAACGGCTCCACTGGGACACACACCGGGCCAGGAAGGGCAGATGGTGGCAATAGAGCCAGTGGGCCGCCCGGTGGTAAATCACCGCGTGCACCCCTGGATACAGTAAAAAGATTTCCAGCCGGCTTCGCGCAGCCGGGTCCCTGGCCTGATAGGCACGCAGGGTCTCTCCTAATCTGGTCACAAGTTTCCTCCTTTATGCTTTGCCGCGCACCGCGCCCGGCAAAATGCCCATATACAACAAAAATCCCCCCGTACCCCATGGGCACGAGAGGCGTAAAAACGCGGTTCCACTCTCATTTTTCACTCACTGCCGGCAAACACCGGCCTGCACCTTAACGCGGTGCACACGAGGGAGCATTTCCTCTCCCTGGGGCTCCGGGGCGCATTTCGGGCCCTTCCATGTGTTCTCCGCTTTCAGCCTGGGGCGGAGGCTCTCTGTCACCGGAGGGGGGGCCATACTTCTCCCTTTCACAGCCACGAACCTTTTACGGTTTATTATATTAACACGAGCCGGAAAGCGTGTCAAGATACAGCGTATAAATTCGCTTTACAGAATTTTGGGAGTCCAATACATGGGGAAAGCGCGCCTTTCCAGGCAGGAGTGCCGCCAGGCGCACCGGCGGCATTGACAAACGGCCTGCGCTGTGATAAGTATATACATATACCCCTATCCGTATATGGAGGTTGACCAATGAAACAATGCATGGACGCTGAAAATCTGCACCGCCGGCTCAAGAAGATTATCGGCCAGGTACAGGCCATCGACCGGATGGTGGACGAGGATGTCCCCTGCGAAGATGTCCTCGCCCAAATCAATGCCGCCAAATCCGCTCTGCACCGGGTTGGGCAGGTGGTGCTGGAGGGGCACATCAACCATTGTGTCCGGGACGGCATCGCCCACGGCGACGCGGACAAAACCATTGAGAGCTTTACCAAAGCGGTGGAGCGCTTCGCCAATTTCTCGTAAATTCAGACTTTTCATCGCTTCCCTCCCCCGGCCGAAGCCGGGGGAGTTTTCTCTTCCATATTGACAAACCCATACCCCCTATGGTATATATACTTATACCCCTATTGGTATATGAGGAGGTCTTGCCATGGCAAAGGGTATTGAAAAAGTAGAGGCATTTCTGGCCCTGGGCGGGGTAAAAAAAGACATCGCCCTGCTGGCGCTCTCAGGCGCTGCCCTGCTCCTGAGCATACTGGACATAAACCCCTTCCCCTTCGACATCGCCTGGGTTGCCATCTTGCTCTGCGGCGTTCCCATTATCATCGAGGCCATTATCGGGCTCATCACTGCCTTTGACATCAAGGCGGATGTCCTGGTGTCCCTGGCGCTGATTGCCTCTGTCTGCATTGGCGAGGACTTTGCCGCCGGCGAGGTGGCCTTCATCATGCAGCTGGGCGCCCTGCTGGAGGATTTGACCGTGGCCCGGGCCCGGGCCGGCATTGAGCGCCTCGTCCACCTGACGCCCCAGACTGCCCGGGTTCTGGAGGACGGCAGGGAAACCATCGTTCCGGCAGAATCGGTGCAGGTCGGGGCAGTGCTCCGCGTTCTCCCGGGGGAAAATATCCCCGTGGACGGCGTGATTCTCTCCGGTCAAACCTCCATCAATCAGGCGGTCATGACAGGGGAATCCCTGCCGGTGGACAAGACGGCGGGGGACGAGGTGTTCAGCGGCTGTGTCAACCAGTTCGGCGCCTTTGATATGCGCGCCACCCGGGTGGGCGAGGACAGCTCCATCCAGCGCATGATTCGCCTGGTCCAGTCCGCCGACGCCGGCAAGGCAAAAATTGTCGGGCTGGCAGACCGCTGGGCCACCTGGATTGTGGTCATTGCCCTGGCTGCCGCCGCGCTCACCTGGCTCATCAGCGGGGAGATTATCCGCGCTGTCACCATCTTGGTAGTGTTTTGCCCCTGTGCCCTGGTCCTGGCCACTCCTACCGCCATTATGGCCGCCATCGGCAATGCCACGCACCACGGCTTTCTCGTCCGGGAGGGGGATGCCCTGGAGCGGCTGGCCCGCGTCCGGTGCATCACTTTTGACAAAACCGGCACCCTCACCTACGGCAAGGCGGAGGTCACCGCCGTATGCGCTGCGGCGCCGGACATCAGCCGGGAAACCCTCCATGCCCTGGCCGCCGCGGCGGAGCAGTTTTCCGAACACCCGCTGGGCAAAGCCATCGTCTCCGGCTGGCGGGGGGCCGGCCACAGGCTCCTCCCTGCCGCAGATTTTGCTATGATACCCGGGGAGGGCGTGACGGCCTCCGTAGAGGGAAAGGCCGTGGCCTGCGGCAATGCAAAGCTCCTGGCCGCCCGGGGCATTTCCCTACCCCAGATGGTTTTGGACGCGGCAGAGGACTTTCTAAAGAAAGGCTGTACCGTTATCTATATTGCTGTCAACGGCGCGGTGGCCGGCTATATCGTCCTTGCGGACACTGTCCGGGCAGAGAGCGCCACCACCATTGACGCCCTCACTGCCCTGGGCGTGCGGCCCGTCCTTCTCACCGGGGACAATGAAAACGCCGCCCAGGCCATTGCCGGGCAGCTCCATATCCGGGATGTCCACGCCGGCTGCCTGCCGGAGGATAAGCTTCGCTATATCGCACAGTTTCAGGCGGCGGGGGAGGATGTGTGCATGATTGGCGACGGCATCAACGATGCCCCCGCTCTGAAAACCGCCAATGTGGGCATCGCCATGGGCGGCATGGGCAGCGATATCGCCGTGGACGCCGCCGACATTGCCCTGGTGGATGACGAAGTAAAAGAACTGCCCCATCTGTTCGCCCTCTCCCGGCGCATGATGACCACCATTCAAATGAACCTCATCTTTTCCATGAGCCTGAACTTTCTGGCCATTATCCTGGCCATCACCGGGATTTTATCGCCCATTGTGGGCGCCCTGGTCCATAATGCCGGCTCTGTGGCCGTCATCATAAATTCCGCCCTGCTGCTCAAATGGCGGAGGCGGCGGAGCGCTGGCATAGAAGCCCCGGCGCCGGAGGGTGGAAAAGCGCCCCAATCTGCGCTATAATAGAAAAAAATTTTTCTCGTGTGGTGTAG
>CAZRNK010000230.1:0-4088 GCA_964601435.1 uncultured Oscillospiraceae bacterium
GGGTCCCCTTTGGCCTGTTCTTTTGGTTCCTTTTCTTGCAGGAGCAAGAAAAGTACCGCCTCCGCCCCCTCGCAAGGGGAAAATTTTCTTTTGGTTACTTTTCTTTCTCTGTCGAAAGAAACGAAAAGCTTACTTGGTAATGCGCTCGTTATACAGCCCCCTGGGCGTATAGGTGGTATGGAGCAGATGATGGGACTTATGTCCGCAGGGCTCGCCCAGATACTCCGCATAGAGGGCCAGCAAATCCGGGTTTTCGTGGCTCTTGCGCAGGGTTTTGGCCTCGTCCTCGTCGTAGAGGGCCCGCATCCGCTTCTCCCGGTAGTCCGCCTCCCGGTTTCGGGGCTGGCCGCCGCCGTTGATGCAGCCGCCGGGGCAGCCCATGACCTCGATGAAGTGGTAGGGCGAGGTTCCCGCCGCCACGTCCCGCATCAGCAAATCCGCCCCTGCCAGGCTGGAGGTGACGGCAATCCGGGCTGTGACCCCCTCCAGGAAGGCATACTCCGGCAGGACGTTTTCGAAGGTGATGGATGCCTCTTTGACCATCTCCAAGCCCACAATGGGGGCCACATGGAGCCCCTCGAAGGGGATTTCCCGGCCGGTGGTCAGCTCGTACACCGTCCGCAGGGCCGCCTCCATAACGCCGCCGGTGACGCCGAAGATGTCCCCCGCCCCGGAGCACAGTCCCAGGGGGTCGTCAAACTTCTCGTCCGGCAGTGAAACAAAGTCGATGCCCGCTGCGCGAATCATCCGGGCCAGCTCCCGGGTGGTGAGCACTGCGTCCACATCCCGGCGCCCGTCCACTTCCATCTCCGGCCGCTGGATTTCATACTTCTTGGCGGTGCAGGGCATGACGGAAATCATGTAAATATCCTTGGGGTCCACGCCAATCTTCTCCGCGTAATAGGACTTTACCAGCGCCCCCATCATGGTGTGGGGCGCCTTGCAGGTGGACAGGTGATCCAGCTCATCGGGGAAGGCGTGCTCGATGTGCTTAATCCAGCCGGGGGAGCAGGAGGTGAGCATGGGCAGTACGGCATCCCCGCCGGTGAGAGCGCTCTGGAGCCGCTGCAGGAGCTCTGTGCCTTCCTCCAGGATGGTTAAGTCGGCGGCAAAATCCGTATCAAAGACGTGGTCAAAGCCCAGGGCGTGGAGGGCGGCGGCAATTTTGCCGGTACAGCGGGTGCCGGTGGGCATGCCGAACTCCTCCCCCAGGGCGGCCCGGACCGCCGGGGCCACCTGGATGACGGTGATTTTGCCCTCGTCCTCCAGGGCGCGCCACACCGGGCCCACGGCGTCCGTCTCCGTCAGGGCGCCGGTGGGACATACAGCCACGCACTGGCCGCACATGGCGCAGGCAGTCTCATTCAGAGGCAGGCCCATGGCCGGGGAAATCACGGTGTCAAAGCCCCGGTTCTGGGCGTTAATGGCCCCCACCTTCTGCACCTGGTTACAGACGGTGACGCACCGGCGGCACAGGATGCATTTGGAGGTATCCCGGGTAATGGAGGGGGAGACATCCACCCGGCTGGGGGAGAGCTCCCCGTCAATCCGCGTCTCTGTAATGCCCAGCTCCTCCCCCAGGGCCTGGAGCTCGCAGCTCCGGTTGCGGACGCAGGAGAGGCAGTCCTTGGGGTGGTTGGAGATAAGCAGTTCATAGAGCACCTTCCGCTTGGCGCGGACTTTTGCGCTGTTGGTGTGGATTACCATGCCCTCCCGGGCGGCCACCATGCAGGAGGCCTGGAGGTTTTTCATCCCCTCCACCTCCACCACACAGATGCGGCAGGTGCCGTATTTATGTACGTTTTCCAGATAGCACAGGGAGGGGATGTGGATGCCGTTTTGCCGGGCGGCCTCCAGGATGGTGGAGCCCTCCCTGGCCTCGCAGGGCTTTCCGTTTATGGTCAGATGCAGCATCTTCCTTACCTCCTATCGCAGTGGAGACACCGGAGGCACTCGGCCATGGCGTCCAGGTTGTGGTAGCCCTGGGCTACCTCACAGAAATTGTCGATGCGGTCGGCAACGCTCAGGGTCTTGGTGGGGAAGCGGTTGTGCTCGGTGACCTCGCCCACGGCAATCACGGGAATGGAAATTTCCTCGCCCTTGTTGAGGACGCCCGTACCGCCCAGGTAGCGGTCGATGCTCTGGGCCGCCCGCTTGCCGTCGGCAATGGCCCGGATGACCACCCGCTCGCCCCAGACGGAGGCGTCGCCGCCGGCAAACATGCCGGGCCGGTTGGTCTCGCCGGTGAAACGGTCCACCGGGAAGCGCTCGGACTCATCCTGGCCTGTGGGCAGGCTCAAGGCGTCCAGTTCCTGGTTAATGGCGGCGATGACCCCGTCGCACTCCAGGACATACTCCGAGCCGGGGATGCCGCTGGTGCGCCGGCGTCCGTCGGGGCCGAAGTCCCCCTGCTGCATGCGGCGCAGCCGCACGCCGGAGACGGCGCCGTCCTGCCCCAGAATGGCAATGGGGGCGGTGAGGGTGAGAATCCGGATTCCCTCCTCCAGGGCCTCCCGCACTTCTTCCTTGTCCGCGGGCATCTCGTCCTCGGTGCGCCGGTAGATGACGGTAATCTCCTTGGCGCCCAGGCGCAGGGCCGTCCTGGCCACGTCCATGGCTGTGGAGCCGCCGCCCACCACCGCCAGGCGGTCGGGGACGCTCCGGTCGATGTTCAGGCCCACCCGGCGCAGGAAGGCAAGGCCGCTCTCCACGCCTACCAAATCCTCCCCGGGGATGTCCATACGCTTGGACTTCTGGGTGCCGATGGCCATGTATACCGCGTCGCTGCGCTCCATCATCTCGTCGATGGTCATGACGCAGCCCGGCCGGGAGCCAATCCGGGAATTTACATGGATTTTCACCCCGGCGCGCTCAATGGCGGCAATTTCCTTATTCAAAACCGCAACCGGCAGCCGGTATTCAGGGATGCCCCAGTAGAGGACGCCGCCGGCCACGCTCTCGGCCTCGTACACGTCCACCTGATGGCCCAGGTGGGCCAGGTAGTAGGCGCAGGTGAGGCCGGAGGGCCCAGAGCCCACAATGGACACCCGTTTGCCCGTGGGCGGCAGGGAGGTCACCGGAGGCACGTCGTACTCCCCGCTGAGGACATGGTCGCCCACAAAGCGCTTGATGGAGCAGATGGCCACCGCCTCGTCCACCTGGCCCCGGCGGCAGTGCTGCTCGCAGGGGTGGGTGCAGACCCGGCCGCACACCGCCGGGAAGGGGTTCTCCTGCAAAATGAGCTGGTAGGCCTCCGTCAGCCGGCCCGCCGCCACCAGGGACAGGTAGCCGGGCACGTTGACCCCGGCGGGGCAGGCGTTGCGGCAGGGGGAGGTGTACAGCTCCGCGCAGACCCCCGCGTCGCAGTGCTTGGCCCGGATGTGTGTCTCATACTCGTCCCGGAAATACCGGATGGTGGAGAGCACCGGGTTGGAGGCCGTCTGCCCCAGGCCGCACATGGCGGTCTGCTGCAGGGTGGAAGCCAGCTCCTCCAGCATCTCGATGTCCCCTTCGACGCCCTTGCCCTGGGTAATGCGCTCTAAAATCTCCAGCATCCGCTTGGTGCCCACCCGGCAGGGGAGACATTTGCCGCAGCTCTCGTCCCGGATAAAGTCCATAAAGTAGCGGGCCGTATCCACCATGCAGGTGTCCTCGTTCATGACAATCAGCCCGCCGGAGCCCATAATGGCCCCCAGGGCGGAGAGGGACTCATAATCCACGGTGACATTCAGGTGCTCCTTGGTGAGGCAGCCGCCGGAGGGGCCGCCGGACTGGATGGCCTTGAAGCCCTTTCCGTCTACGATGCCGCCGCCAATCTTATAGATGATGTCCCCCAGCACAGTGCCCATAGGCACCTCGATGATACCGGCGTTTACGATGTCCCCCGCCAGGGCAAAGACCTTGGTTCCCTTGCTCTTTTCTGTGCCGAAGGAGGCATACCACGCCGCCCCCTTGAGGATGATGGGGGCCACGTTGGCCAGGGTCTCCACATTGTTGATGATGGTGGGCTTTTCAAAGAGGCCCGACTCGAAGGGGTAGGGCGGCTTCTGCCGCGGCTCGCCCCGGAGCCCCTCGATGGAGGCCAGCAG
>CAZRNK010000231.1:0-4087 GCA_964601435.1 uncultured Oscillospiraceae bacterium
TTGAATCCTTTTCTTGCAGGAGCAAGAAAAGAATCACTTTCATCCTTTCGCCGCTGAAAACATTTTCCAGCAGCCAATCGCAATTCCTAATTTCTAATTTCTAACTCCTCATTCCTACCTGCTCCCCTTATCATAGGGCACGCCCTCGGCCTTCGGCGCCCGGGAGTTCTTGGAGGTGAAGGCCAGGATAATCATAGAGGCCACGAAGGGCATCATGTTATAGATTTCCCTGGGCCAGCCCAGGACGGAGAGGATGGTGGAGTCGGCAATATTGGCCAGGGCCCGGAAGATAGCAAAGAAGATGGCCGCCAGGAAGATTCTGTGGGGTTTCCACTGGCCGAAAATCATAACCGCCAGGGCCAGGAAGCCCATGCCGGCAACACCCACTTCAAAGTTCCAGGTCTGTACCGCCGGGACAATATAGGCAAAGCCGCCGATGCCCCCCAGTACGCCGGAGATGAGCACGCCCCACCAGCGCATTTTATAGACATTGATGCCCACGCTGTCCGCCGCCTGGGGATGCTCGCCGCAGGACATAAGCCGCAGGCCGAAGCGGGTCTTGTAGAGCACAATATAGGAGATTATCAGCAGCGCCAGGCCCAGGAACAGGAACACACTCAAGTCCAGTCCCCCCACATTGAAGAGGAAGGCCTCGTTGGAATAGTCCAGGCGGGCGCTCTGGCTGCCGTTGACCCGCTTGGCAATGACCATGGCCAGCGCCGTGGCCAGGACGTTCAGCGCTGTGCCGCCGATGGTCTGGTCCGCCTTCAGGTTGACGCTGGCAAAAGCCAGGAGGCAGGCATAAATTAGCCCCGCCACCGCCGCCGCCACAATGGAAACCAGGACGATGAGGAAGGCGCTGGCATCCGGGGGCATGGCCTGGATGGCCAGGATGCCGGCCAGGCCGCCGATGACCATAATGCCCTCCAGGGCAATGTTGATGATGCCGCTGCGCTCGGAGAACATGCCGCCCAGGGCCACCAGCATCAGCACCATGGCGTAGAGCAGGGTATATTTAATCAGGAGAATCATGCCTCTTCCTCCTTTCCGCCCATCGGGGCATCCGGGGCGTCATCTTCCGGGGCGGACGCCGGCAGGGCCGCGGCCTCCCCCTTCTTTTTGCGCCGGTGGCTCAGGGCCCCGCGGAACAGCAGGGCAAAGGCGCACAGGTAGATGATGATGCCGGAGATTACGTCCGCCACCTCCGGCGGGAAGATGCTGGCGTTCATAAAGCCGCCGCCGGTGGTGATATGGGAGATGAATATGGCCGAGAATATCGTCCCGATGGGATTGGAGGAGGCCAGCAGGGCCACGGAGATGCCGTCAAAGCCGATGCCCGGCAGGGCCGTGGAGTTCATGGGGCTCCACTCCGCCACACCGGAGAGGTAGTAAAGCCCCGCGCCGAAGCCCGCCAGGCCGCCGGAGATGACCATGGAGAGGACGATGTTGCGTTTCTCGCTGATGCCGGCGTACCGGGCCGCGTCCTTGTTGAGGCCGCAGGCCTTCAGCTCGTAGCCGAAGGTGGTCTTGTTCAGCACCACATAGATGATAACCGCCACGATAATGGCCAGGAAGATGGCGATGGTGGTAGAGCGGTTCTGGAAATATGTCCCCAGGCCGAAATCCGGGATAACAGAGTCGGGGTAGGCGCTCCGCAGTGCCCAGGTCTTGGTGCGGGTGGCGTCGTACATGACCCCTGTGCCGCCGCCGTACATAATGGTGTTGACTGCATACAGGCCAATCCAGTTGAACATAATGGCGGTAATGACTTCGTTGATATTGAGATATGCCTTGAAGATGCCGGGAATGGCCCCCCAAAGGGCGCCGAATACGGTGGCGCCGATGAGGCAAGCCCACCAGGGCCACTCAAAGACGATGGCGCACAGCAGCCCACCGAAGGCCCCCACGGTATACTGCCCGGCAGCGCCGATGTTGAAAAGCCCGGTTTTGAAGGCAAAGCCCACGGAGAGGCCCGTCATAATCAATGGCGCCGCGCTGGCGATTTCCCGGCCAACGCCGATATGATTCATAAAGAAGCCGCCCATGAGAATCTGCTTGAATCCGGATGTCCAGGCGTCTGAGAGGACCTGGCCGAAGTCCACAGCTGTCCCCGCCTCCGCAGCGGCAGAGGCGGCAGAGGTCCAGCTGAGCACCACCAGGGAAATATAGCCCACTACCAGGCCGATGACAATGCACACCAGGGAGGCCAGGAAGGCGTTTACCCCCGGCTTGGAGAGGAAGCCCTGTTTTTCTTTCACTGCGCGCCACCTGCCTTTCTCGCGCCGGCCATGTAGAGGCCCAGTTCCTGTACGGTGGTCTTCTTCGGGTCAAACTCCCCGACGATTTCCCCCTCGTACATCACCAGAATCCGGTCAGAGAGGTTCATGACCTCGTCTAATTCCAGGCTCACCAGCAGCACCGCCTTGCCCGCGTCCCGCTGGGCCACAATTTGCTTGTGGATGTATTCGATGGCCCCCACGTCCAGGCCACGGGTGGGCTGGACGGCCACCAGCAGCTCCGGATCCTTGTCAATTTCCCGGGCTACAATGGCCTTCTGCTGGTTGCCGCCGGACATGCTCCGGACAACGGTGACAGGGCCCTGGCCCGAGCGGACGTCGTACTGCTCAATGAGCTTCTCGGCATAGCTGCGGACCGCACCGAACTTGATAAAGCCGTGGTTTTGGAACTGGGGCTCCCAGTAGCGCTGGAGAACCAGGTTCTGCTCCAGGGTGTAGTCCAGAATCAGGCCGTGTTTGTGCCGGTCCTCGGGAATATGGCTCATGCCATCCTTGGAGCGGGTGCGGATGGTGGCGTGGCTGATATCCTGCCCCTTCAGGGTGAAGCTGCCCTGGCTCTGCTTGGACAGGCCCGTCAGGGCGTAGACAAACTCTGTCTGGCCGTTGCCCTCAATCCCCGCCAGGCAGACAATCTCCCCGGCGCGCACCTGGAAGGACACATCCTTGACTGCATTGTTCTTGTGGAGCTTGGAGGGTACTGTCACGTCCCGGACATCCAGCACCACGTCTCCCGGCTGGGCGGGGGCCTTCTCTACAGCGAAGCTCACATCCCGGCCCACCATCATCCTGGAGAGGGCCTCCTTGGTGGTGCTGCGTATCTCCACAGTGCCCATACAGCGGCCCTTGCGCAAAACGGTGCACCGGTCGGCCACCGCCATAATCTCATTGAGCTTGTGGGTGATGAACAGGATGCTCTTCCCCTCGGCGGCGAAGCTGCGCATGATGTCCATCAGCTCGTCAATTTCCTGGGGGGTGAGTACGGCAGTGGGCTCGTCGAAAATCAGGATTTCGTTGTCCCGGTAGAGCATTTTCAAAATCTCCACCCGCTGCTGCATGCCTACGGATATGTCCTCAATCTTGGCGTCCGGGTCTACCCGAAGGCCATATTTCTCCGAGAGGGCCATGACCTTCTCCCGGGCCTCCTTCTTCTGGAGGAAGCCCGCCTTGCAGGGCTCCATACCCAGAATGATGTTGTCCAGGACTGTAAACACCTCCACCAGCTTGAAGTGCTGGTGGACCATCCCAATCTTCAGTGCGGTGGCGTCATTGGGATTGCGGATTTCCACCACCTGCCCGTTCTTCTTGATGACCCCTGCCTCCGGTTGGTACAAGCCGAACAAAACACTCATGAGGGTGCTCTTCCCCGCGCCGTTCTCTCCCAAAAGGGCGTGGATTTCGCCCTTTTTCAGCTGGAGGGTGACGTTGTCATTGGCCTTGATGCCGGGGAATTCCTTGGTAATGTTCAGCATTTCAATGATGTACTCTGCCAAACTCATCTCTCCTTTTTCCTCCCCTGCCGCCCCGGATGGCGAAGGGAAAGGGGGATGTACCCAGTATACAACACTTGCGGCAAATTTGAAATAAGTTTGCAGAATTTTTTAGGGAAAAAAGGATTTTTCCGCCCTTTTCTTTTATTGGCGTAAGTCATTACGCCGGAGAGTTCCTACTTTTCTTTCACCAGCGAAAGAAAAGTAGGCAAAAGAATATTTTTTTTTTTCGATGGGACGAAGGCGATACTTTTCTTGCAGGAGCATGACAAGTATCGCCTTCGTCACCTCTCCACGGAGCAA
>CAZRNK010000232.1:0-3106 GCA_964601435.1 uncultured Oscillospiraceae bacterium
CGCCGCCCACCGCCAGGATAAAGTCCACCTGGCGCTCCCGGGCCAGCGCCGCCCCGGCCTGAACCTTGGCATAGGTGGGGTTAGACATGATGCCGGGGAAATCCACCACTTCCTTCCCCGCCGCCTGGAGCTGGTCCCGGATGGCGTCATAGACGCCGCTGCGCTTGACCGAGCCGCCGCCATAGGCCAGCATCACCGTCCGGCCCATACCCGGCAGCTCCTGGGCCAGGGCCCCTGCCAGGCTTCCTTCACCGAAATACACCTTTGTGGGATAGGTAAATGTAAACGTGTTCATCTTTTTTCCTCCTTGATTTAATTTATGAATCTAGCGGATGAAATTCGTTAATACTTTCTGGTTTTCTGGGTGTTTCAGGCCGTTTTGCCGCCCCAGCTCGATGCACCGGAGCAGCCAGGCCATGTTCTTCCCCAGGTTGTACATGGTCATCAGCCCCTCCTTGTCCGCCTGCACCTGCTCCGGCTCCTGGCCGTACACATGGTTCCAGTAGGTGGAGGCCACCACCGGCATGGAGCAGATGGTAAAATGCTTGTTGATAACGTCAAAGGAGGCCGTGGTTCCAGCCCGGCGGGCGCTGAGCACCGCGGCGGCAGGCTTAAAGGCAAAGGCATCGCCCCCGGAATAAAAGGCCCTGTCCATAAAGGCCAGCAATCGAGCGCTGGGGTGGGCAAAGTACACCGGCGAGCCGAAGACAAAGCCATCCGCCTCCCTGGCCCGCGCCACAAAGTCATTGACTGCATCCCCAAAGACGCAGCTGCCCGTTTCCCTGCACTTGCGGCAGGCGATGCAGTCCGGCATCGGCCCATTTCCGATAAAGAAGTGCTCCGCCTGAATCCCCGCCTCCCGGAGCGCCCGGGCCACCTCTGCCAGGGCCGCGCCGGTGCATCCGTCCTTCCGGGCGCTTCCGTTTACCAACAGCACTTTCATACCATCCATCCTCCAGTCTGCTGCATACTTGCAAAAAATTCACATAAAGCGGTTTATTTCTTTTGTGTTGATTTTTCCTCGCATCTGTATTATAATCGGCATAGAAAAGGAAATCAATGGGCATAAAGAAGCAAAAATGACGAATATGCCACACAAAATTCCCGTGTGTGGCATACAAGGGAGGTCCTGAACATGGAAGGAAAAGAAAAGCGGGAGGACTTGCGGGTGCGCAAGACCCGGGAGGCCATCCACAGCGCTTTCCGGGACATGATTTGCGAGATGGACTACGAGCAGATTACCATCAAGGAGCTGACAGAGCGGGCACTGATTAACCGGAAAACCTTTTATCTCCACTATGCCTGTCTGGACGATCTGCTCTCCGAGCTCCAGGACGAGATTGCCGAGCACTTTATCCAGCAGCAGGTATCCTATGGAAACATGACGGATATCCGGCGCCTGATTCGCCTGTTCTTCGAGCATGCGGCCAACATGCCCCTGTTCCACGAACGGCTGATGTGCAGCGGCAGCTACCGCCCGGTGTGGGAGAAAATCAACCGGAAAATTATGGCCTACCGCCGGGAGACCAACCGGGGCGTGTTTGGCATGAACGAATATGCGGAAAACCTGGTCTTTGCCTATTACGGGGCCAACTCCACCCTGCTCTACCGCCAGTGGGTGGCAGACGGGAAAAAGCTGCCCCTGGAGGAGCTAATCGACGTCGCCACCCGCCTCATCTGCGACGGCATGTCCAGCGTGGTGCCCGAGGGCTGACGGCCCCCACCGCCTGGGCGCGGCGGGGAGTTTATAAATTGTTTATCTGGGCTTTATCTTCTTTTTATCCGCCGGGGGTATGATGGGCACAGCAATCCGGAAAGGAGCGGCTGTACCCATGAAAGAAACCTTTTCCCCGGACCCCCGGACCGGCCTGAGTGCCCGGCAGGTGGCGCAAAAGCGTCTCCAGGGCCTTGTCAACACCCCGCCGGAGCCGGTGACACAATCCGTGGGGCAAATCCTGAAGGCCAATATCTGCACGCTGTTTAATCTCTTCAATCTGCTCATCGGCATCGCCCTGGCCCTGGTAGGGGCCTGGACGAATCTGCTGTTTCTCTGCGTTATCGCCCTGAATACCCTCATCGGCATTGTCCAGGAGCTCCACGCCAGAAAGCTGCTGAACGAGCTGTCCCTGCTGTCCATACCCCGGGCCCGGGTAATCCGGGACGGCGCCGTCTCGGACATCCCGGTGGATGAAGTGGTGGAGGAGGATGTGCTGGAGCTGTCCGCCGGGGCGCAGGTCTGCGCCGACGCTGTCATCCTGGAGGGCGCCGTAGAGGTGAACGAGTCTCTTTTGACCGGCGAGTCGGAGCCTGTAGCCCGGGGTGCAGGTGAAAAGCTCTTCTCCGGCAGCTTTATTGTCAGCGGCAGGTGCCGGGCCGCCGCTGTGCGTGTGGGCGCGGCCCGTTATGCCGCCCAGCTCACAGCCGAGGCCAGGAAGCTGCGCCGGGTGCACTCCCAGCTCCTCGCCTCCATGCGGAAGGTCACCCGTTTCACGGCCTGGCTCATCCCGCCCCTGGGCATCCTCCTGTTCCTGGAGGCAGTCTTTCTCCGGAGCGAGGGGACCTATACCGCGGTGGTGCACACCGCCGCAGGGCTCCTGGGCATGCTGCCCAAGGGGCTGGTGCTCCTCATCAGCATCAGCCTCGCCGCAGGGATTCTCGCCCTGTCGAAGAAAAAGGTTCTGGTCCAGGAGCTGTACGCGCTGGAGTCCCTGGCCCATGTGGACACCCTCTGCCTGGACAAAACCGGCACCCTCACCCTGGGGAAAATGGCGGTGGAATCTGTCTCTCTGACATCACGGGGGCGGGCGTATCCATTCGAAGATATGATGGCCGCCTTTCTGGCCTGCTCAGACGACAATAACGCCACCTGCCAGGCCCTTCAGGCCCGGTTTGCCTCCCGGCCGGCTCCTGCATCCCTGGAGAAGATTCCTTTCTCCGCCCAGCGAAAGTGGAGCGCCGTCCGCTTTCCGGACTTCACCTTCCTCGTGGGCGCGCCGGAGCGGCTGGCGCAGGAGCCGCTGCCGGCTGCCATCCAGGACTGGTTCCGGGCGGGCAAGCGGGTTCTGGCCGCCGGTATTACCCACGGCGCCGTCTCCCCGGACGGCCC
>CAZRNK010000232.1:3116-4053 GCA_964601435.1 uncultured Oscillospiraceae bacterium
TGGCCTTCATCGCCCTCACCGACCCCATTCGCCCCAGTGCGGCGGAAACCCTTGCCTATTTCCAGCGGGAGGGCGTGTCTGTCAAGCTTATCTCCGGGGACAACCCGGCGGCGGCCGCCGCCGTGGCAAGGCGGGCCGGCCTCCCCGGCGCGGAGCGCTGCATCGACATGAGCGGCGTGCTGGAAGAAACGGACATCGCCCAGGCGGCCCGGGCATACACCGTCTTCGGCCGTGTCTCTCCCCGGCAGAAGCAGCAGCTTATCCAGGCCCTCCGGCGCGATGGCCGCCGGGTGGCCATGGTGGGGGACGGGGTCAACGACCTGCCCGCCCTCCGGGAGGCGGACTGCTCCATTGCGGTTGCCTCCGGCAGCGATGCCGCCCGGCAGGCGGCCCAGGTCGTCCTGCTGGAGTCGGACTTCTCCGTCCTGCCGGATGTCCTGGCCCAGGGCAGGCGGGTGGTCAACAACATCACCCGGGTGGCGGGGGTGTTCTTCGTCAAAACCCTCTACTCCCTGCTTCTCTCCGCAGTCTGCCTACTGCTGAACCTCCCCTTCCCCCTGGTGCCCATTCAGGTTACGCTTATCGACCTGGCCATTGAGGGCTATCCCGCCTTTTTTATGACCTTTGAGCCGGACGGGCGGAAGGTAACCGGCGATTTTCTGCCCACTGTGCTGCGGCGGGCACTGCCCAACGCCCTCTCTATTCTGGCCTGTTTTCTGCTTCTGCTCCCCCTGCAGCAGCTGCTGCGGCTCCCGCCGGAGCAGGCCGGCGCCGTCTTTTACCTGCTGGTGGGCGCGGTGGGCATCCAGGCTGTGCTGAAGGCCAGCTGGCCCCTCAACCGCCTGCGCGCCTTCCTCTGCGTGACCATGACTGTGGGCTTTTTTGCGGCGGTAGTACTCTTCCATGGGCTGCTCCAGGTGGCGCTGCCGGGCGTGCC
>CAZRNK010000233.1:0-4047 GCA_964601435.1 uncultured Oscillospiraceae bacterium
CTTGCTCGTACCAGGGCCCTGTGGCCCGGCAAATGGTTGCTGGAGACAAATCAGACAAACTCCCTCAGCCAAGCCGCAACCGGCTGCGGCTTATAGGGGGGTGTCCAGAGGGGCCCGACCTTGGTAGTCGGGCCCCTTTGGCGGCGTTTCTTTTGGATACTTTTCTTTCGCTGTTGAAAGAAAAGTATCGCTCCCCGTCCCGCCCGTGGGCGGACAATTCTTTTGTGTGCTTTTCTTGAAAGCCAAGAAAAGCGCCGCCCTGCTCCCCGGACTGGGAGGCGGAAGACCCCGGCGGACTTACGCAAATTTCACAAATAATTCATAGCTTGCCCACTTGACTTTAGCGGAAAAGTGAGCTATAGTAACAATGGTAATGTTAGTCGGCTAATAAATCAGTGGAACACCGAAATTGTGAGGGGTTTCCCGTGGACGATAAGGAACTTCTAAACATCTTTACCGATATGGTCCGCGCCCACACCGCGTATATCGACCGGCAGCTCTCGGAGCTGGGGCTCAGCAACGGACAGGGGGGCGTGATTTCCGCCCTGGGCCGGGCTGGCAGTCTGACGCAGAATGCCCTGGCCCGCTTTCGCCAGGTGACGCCCGCTACCATCAGCATTATGCTCGACAGAATGGAGCGGGACGGGCTTGTGGAGCGGTTTTCTCCCAAGGAGAACAGCCGGGCCAAGTATGTGCGGCTGACTGAGGCGGGGCAGGCGCTTTTTGTACGTCTGGACGCGCTGATGAACCGGCAGTCGGACGTGGTTTTCGCCGGGTTGAGCCAGCGGGAGAAGGAGCAGGCGGCCGGGCTCTTCAAGCGGCTGACGGCCAATGTGGTGCGCTGAAAAAGCCTGCCAAGAACTTTGGAAACACTTGCGCCGGACTTTTGCGGAAAACTGATGGTTTTCTATTGACAAGGGCCCGGAGTTGCACTAAGATTGTTTCGTATACATAGCAAACCAAATTTTTATAAAAGGAGTAGAGTAACCATGTTTGTTCAGCCTGACATCAAGAATCTGTTCGACATCAGCGGTAAGAAAGCCGTTATCGTCGGCGGCGCCGGCGGCTTCGGCAAGGCCATTGCTGAGGCGTATGCCGCCAACGGCTGCAGCGTCGTCATTTCTTCCCGCCGCGAGGAGGCCCTGAAGGGCGCCGTGGAGGAGATTAAGGCTGTTGCCGCCCCCGGCGTTGTGGTGAAGTACTATGCCTGCGATGCCACCGACGAGCAGGCCATTATTGCCTTCCGTGATTTCGTCGTCAGCGACGAGGGCCTGGGCGGCTGCGACATTCTGGTGAACTCTCAGGGCTACAACAAGAAGATGTGGTCTTGGGAAATCGACACCAACGTCTGGAAGGGCATGCTGGACACCAACATCACCTCCCTGATGTACACCTGCAAGTACTTCGGCAACTGGATGAAGGAGAACAATCTCCCCGCCGGCGAGGAGAAGGTTGACCCCGCCACCTACACTGCCGGACAGGCTACCCCCTGCCAGGGCTTCGGCAAGATTATCAACATCGGCTCCGTCCGCGGCATCCGCGCCGTGGCCAACGGCGGCAACGGCAACGTCCCCTACAACACCACCAAGGGTGCTGTGGAGATGCTGACCAAGGCTTTTGCCAGTGACCTGCGTCCCAACATCCAGGTCAACCTGATTGGACCCACCATCACCTACACCCCGATGATGGTTGGCCTGCTGCCCCCCGATGAGAAGACCCGCGACAACATTGCCGCCGGGCAGCCCGCCATGCGGATTGGCCGCGAGGTGGACATCGTGGGCACCGCCATTTTCCTGGCTTCCGCTGCCTCTGACTTCATCACCGGCAGCTCCATCTACCCCGATGGCGGCCTGACCAACATCGGCTAAAGCGAACAGCGCCTCTATCTGCAGGGGACGGGTTTATCCCGCCCCCTGCATGTAGGCTATCGGAAAAGTTCTCAGGTATGTCCTTGTTTGTTCGGCATCCTGAAATCTGCGAAAGGAAAGGTTGAACAGCTATGAATGTGAAAGACATTAAGACCATCGCCATGTATGGCGCCGGCACCATTGGCGGCGGCTTCGCGGCTTATTTCGCCCTGAAGGGCCTGAATGTGAACGTCTATGTCCGCTCTGACGCCTCCATCGAGCGCGCCCGGCCCAAGGTCCAGGAGGCCATTGACTCCTATGTGAAGTATGGCCTGTGCGACGATGGTCAGAAGATTTGGGACAAGATTACCTTTACCACCGACCCGGAGAAGGCCTTTACCGGCGTCTACTTCGTCCAGGAGAACGGCGCGGAGAACTTGGAGCAGAAGCATGAGATGGTAGCCGTCATGGAGAAGTATCTCCCCGAGGATGCCATCATCGCCTCTTCCTCCTCCGGCACCCCTGTGACCCAGATTGCCTCCGAGGCCAAGCATCCCGAGCGGATTATTGTGGGCCATCCCTTCAACCCCGCCTATCTGCTGCCCCTGATTGAGATTTGCGGCGGCGAGAAGACCTCCAAGGAGGTCATTGAGCAGGCCCGGGAGTTCTACAAAATGTATGACAAGGCCCCCGTTGTCCTGAACAAGGAGAAGAACGGCTTCATCGCCAACCGGATGATGCATGCCCTGTGGCGCGAGGAGATTGCCCTGGTTACCGAGGGTGTCTGCTCCATGGCCGACGCTGACGACGCCTGGACCTTTGGCCCCGGCATCCGGCTGGCTGCCTTTGGCCCCGCCATGAACTATGAGCTGGGCGGCGGCGAGCTGGGCCTGAAGGGCTGCGCCATTAAGTTCGGCGCCATGACCGACGCCATGTTTGCCGACCTGTCCAATATGTCCAAGGTTCCCGACACCTGGGCGGACCAGTCCGGCGAGGAGATTGGCCCCGAGATGGCAGGCTTCCCCGATGTCATCGGCCACACCAAGCCCGAGATTGCTTCCTTCCGGGATAACCTGATTGTCAATGTGCTGAAGATGCACCATCGTCTGTAAGCACCAACGATATTTTATTTGAAAAGGAGAGATACGAAAATGGGCAAGACCATTATTACCGCGGCGCTGACCGGCGCTGTTACCCCCGCTGGCTACGACATTCCCGAAACCCCTGAGCAGATTGCCAAGTGTGCCTATGAGTGCTGGCAGGCCGGCGCCAGTGTGGTGCACCTCCACATGCGCGATGAGAACGGCGCGGGCGTTATGGACCCCGTGAAGTTCTATGAGACCATCAAGGCCATCCGCGCCTACAAGGACTGCGATGTCATCGTCAACTGCACCTCCTCCGGCGACAACCGGGTCTCCGATGACAGCCCCTATGGCAACGCCATGCGTATGCTCCATCACAAGAACGTCCCCGGCATCGAGATGGGCACCTTTGATGCCTCCTCCTTCAACTGGGGCATCCCCGGCGGCGTGTTCCACAACAGCCCCACCATGCTCTGCGACCTGGGCACCCTGTACCTGGAGAAGGACATCAAGCCCGAGTTTGAAATCTTTGATTTCGGCGCCCTGCGGGCCGTGGGCATCTACTGGAAGAAGGGCTTTGTGAAGGCTCCTCTGCACTTCCAGTTCTGCCTGGGTGTTGTGGGCGGCATGGACGCCACCCCCAAGTCCCTCCAGATTCTCCTCAACGAGATGCATGACCTCCAGGCCGAGGGCAAGCTGCCCCAGGAGTGCACCTGGTCTGCTTTCGGCATTGGCAAGGGCCACCTGCCTGTTATGTTCGCCGCCCTGGCCAATGAGGGCCACATCCGTGTGGGTATGGAAGACAACGTCATTTATGGCCGCAACCCCGACGGCAGCAAGATTATGGCCACCAACCTGATGCTGGTGCAGCGGGCTGTGGGCGCTGTCAAGGCCTTTGGCAACGACGTCGCCACCCCCGCCGAGGCCCGCGAGATGCTGGGTCTCAAGCCCCTGGATCACGAGGCCACCTGCGCCGCGCTGGACGCTGTCAAGGTCGCCGATTTGGAAGCTGCTAAGCAGGCTGTCAAGGACGAGTTCGGCGGCCCCTACTTCGCCGCTGCCGGCATGGGCGGCTCCAAATAAGCTGCGCACGAAACGGGAGATGATGCTTTTCTTTC
>CAZRNK010000234.1:0-794 GCA_964601435.1 uncultured Oscillospiraceae bacterium
GGCATACGTGTCCCCCTTGTAGTCTGTCAAAAATCCTGTCACGCGCTGCACCTCCTAGGCCACCCGAATCACGTCCCCGGGATAAATCAGGTTGGCATTCCGGAGCTGGGGGTTCAGGGCCAGGATGGCTGATACCGTCGTGCCATAGGTGATGGCGATGTTCCACAGGCAGTCTCCCCACACCACCGTGTGCCAGCGCCCCGCCGGCGCTGCCTCCGCCTCCGGTGCCTCCTCCGCCACAGTCTGGAGGCCCTGGGTATATCCCTCGCTGCACTCCCAAAAGGAAAAGGTATAGGCCACATAGTCCTCCAGGGGCTGCTGCCGCAGGCTCAGCTCCACAAACCAGGCCTGGGCCTCCTGCCACAGGGGATGCACCAGCAGCCCCGGTGTATCCTCGTAAAAGAGATTTGCCAGACGCTTGAAGGCATCATAGGCCCCTGCCCCCACAAAGGCCCCTTCCCCGGACAGTACCCGGTGGCCCCGCCCCAAATCCTGGAGCAGATACGTCCCAAAGGGCACCTTGTGGGCCGCCACCTGCCGCTGATAGGAAATGCCGTATACCGTCGGGTTGTGGGGCCAGGTAAAGGTCTTAAACCGCATGGGCTGCAAGTTCATGTGCATGCCTCCTTAATACCGCGCAAAAGGCGCGTCATAGCGCCGCCCATCCCGCTGAAAATAGTCCGACAGGCGGCGCGCCTCCGTCTCCTGCCTGGACAGGGCCGTACTGCCGGACGGCTGGGTCGGCAGCCCATATTGGGCCCCTTGGGCCCTCCCGCCCGTCTCCCCGGATTGGA
>CAZRNK010000234.1:804-4038 GCA_964601435.1 uncultured Oscillospiraceae bacterium
GGGCCGGACTGCCGGACGGCCGGGCCGGCAGTCCATACTGGCCCCCTGAGTCTTCCCGCCCGTCTCCCCGGATTGGACGGGAATCGGCTGCGCCGCCGGGAAACCTCCCGCATCCGCCGCGCCGCCATGGGCAGCCGCCGGCGTTTCCGGCGCGGCAGGGAGGCGCTGCGGCGCCTCCCCCTGCTCCACTTCCTGCAGAGCCGCGGCCAGAAGGGCCGCTGCCGCCGTGTGCCGCGCCTGCCTTGTGCGCCGCGCCGCCCCCGTCTGTATTGCGCCGGCAGTGTGAGCGAGGACATCCGGCAGGCCTGCCGCCCCCCTGGCAGCCTCCCCGCCGGAAAGCAGCCCCTCCAGAATCTCCCGGGCCAGCGCGGCGCGCCCCGCTGCGTCCAGCTCAGAGAGCAGTTCTTCCAGTTTCATGGTCTTATCTCTCCCCGCTTCAGGGCCGCAAACCGCGCCTCGTCAAAGGCGGCGTTGCACTGCCCCTCCGGCGCGCTGCCGCCGGCCTCCCAGAGGAGGCAGAGCCCGCAGCGCAAAAGTTCCTCCTCCGTCAGCTCCCGGTCAGCCTGGGAGCCCGGCAGGACGCAAAATGCCCGGAGCACCAGCCACCGGAGGCACGCCATGGCGTCTGCCTCCAGCGCACAGAGCAGTTCCCCCGTCATGCCTCTATCGTCTCCACCCGATGGCTGGCAATCAGGGTTATCGTCTCGGCCACCATCTCGCTGAGCTGCCCGCTCTCGCGAATCGAGCTCCACTGGCACCCGGTATACACCACCCGCCGGTCCGGTTTGACGATGACCAGGGAGAAGTCGCTGAGGGTGTGGAAGTCAATGCCGTCGGAAATGGCCTCATCCGTGGCATACAGCCGCGTCAGCTCAATCCGGTAGCTCATCTGTGTGGCAATGGTGGCCACCGGCTCCGATTCGCCGAAAGCCTCCACTACCTGTTCCGCCCGAGTAGCCGTAGCCGTATAGCTCTGCACCACGGCAATCTTCTTCCCCTCCGCCTCCAGATAAATGTCGCTGCTGGTGGGAAACCCAATAACGCTCATCGCAATTCCCTCCTTCTCTTAGGCGCTCAGACGGTGATATTTGCCGTCAGGTAGATTTGGTTCAGCCCATGTGCCACGGCAAAGGAAAATGTCACAACGCAGCGGGTGGCGTCCTCCTCTGAGGCGGCCACCGTCACGCCGTCATAGCTGTCAATAATCTCCCGGCTCAGGGCGTTTTCCAGCTCAATAATCACCTGTGTCCGGATGGCGCCCCGGGTCTGGGCCGTATTCTTGGCCCGGGCGAAGCGCGTCCGCAGGGATGCCCGGATAGCAGGGAGCACATAGTCCACAATGGAGATGGTGGTAATTTCCCGCCAGGTGGTGTCTGCCTCGCCCCCCGTGGTGGTGCGGGTGGTAATGCCCCGGACCACCTGAATACTGCTCCCCACCTGTTCCAGCGGCGTCACGCCCCCCTGTACCAGGGTGGTGATGTCCCCGTCGGACAGATTGCTGGCCAGGCCGGAGAGGCCGAAAAGCTCCGCCCCGTTCAGCGGCAGAGCCGGGTCGGTCCCCGCGGCGAGGACGCCCGCCACCGCCGCCGCAGCGCTGCCCGCCGTGGCAGCACTGCCGCCTGCCGTCACCGCCGTGGGCCCCACCAGCACCATCCGCTCGCAGTTTAGGTCCTCCGCCGCATCCACCAGGGCAGATACCGCTCCAGCCTGCTCTACAACGCCGATGCGGTATTTATAGTTTTCGGAGGCCCCCAAAATGGCGGCCCGGAGCTTGGCGTGCACAGCCTCTGCCTGGCTGTCGCAGACCATAATGCCGATGTCGCTGTCGGCCATGAGCACCGCAAAAGCCGCTGCATAGTCGCTCTCATCTGCCGTGTCGTTTACTGCCGCCGCCACGGCGTGGACAGGCCCCGCCCCGTTTTGAAACAGGATTTCCAGAAGCGCAGCCATTGTGCTCTCCGCACCAAAGGTCTCCCGGCCCGCCTCCAGGGAAGTAACGGTATACAGCTTTCCCGTCTCCCCCTTGGCAGCCACTGCCGCCAGCCCGATGGTTTTCCCGCCGGTACCGCCGGCACTGCCGCTTGTCACCGTATATGTGCTGTAAACCCCCGGGCGCTCATTTGCCGCCATGCTTTACCACTCCTTTGATTTCAAAATCTGTAAACTGCCCGTCCTCCCCGTCCTTCTCCCGGAGGAAATAGGCCTGGCAGTGGAGCTGTACACCGCAGTGGAACAGCTCCGTCACGCTGTCTATCTCTGCGCCGCCGCAGACCAGGGCCCTGGCCCGAATCCCTTCCGGCAGGGCGTCCAGGGCAGCGCTCATGGCCCCGAAGCAGTCCAGGCAGCCCGCCGCCCCCTGGGCCCGGGGGCCATAGATGTCCAGGGCCAGCACTGCCTCCAGCCGGAACCCATAGAGCTCCCGCTCCGTCTGCGTCCCGGCATCCAGGCGCAGCCCCAGATACTCCCCCGCGCCGGAGCTCTGGAGCTGGCAGCTTTGGATGCCCAGACAGATAACCGGCCCGGACAGTGCTTCCAAATCCGCCGCGGGGTACTGCCGCCGCACCGCCAGCCCTGCGGCCTCCAGGATGTCCTCCACCGCCTGCAAAAGCGTCTCAATCATCTGTCTGCACCGCCCCCTTCATCCGCACGATGGCCTCCCAGTGGGTGATGGCCCCGCCGAAGGTCATGGGGTCTGCCCGGAGGATGGTATAGGCCCGCCCGTCGCAGCTGACCCAGGCCCCCTTGTCTGTCCACTTCAAATCCTTCGGCCCCAGGAGGAGCAGGAATTTTCCCCGCCGCACGCCCCCCGGCAGGGCCTGGATGTGGAGGCTGTCCGTATCCGTCTGCCCAATGGGCTGGATATGGCCCAGCACCTTCCGCCCCTCCGGCGCCGCCTCGCTGAAAAGGGTCATCTCCCGGCCGCAGGAGGCCAGCACTTCGCACACTGCCTGACGCATCGTCACACCCCCCGGAAGGAAAATCCGTTGTCACGCAGATAGGCCGAAAGCATCAGCTCCGCCTGGCGGCGGAGAGCCGCCGCCGAGCTCGTAACGCCGTCGGCGCTGCGCCTGCTCACTGAGATGTTGCCCACCTTGTAGGAGGACGCTTCCCCGGCGGCATCTCCCAGCTGGATGTACATGGAGAGGGCCAGCACCCCCGCCGCCTGGGTAAAGCTCTCTCCCAGTCCGGCTGCGTCTACGCCTTGGCGCAGCCTGGCAGAGAGCTCCTCCCCGG
>CAZRNK010000235.1:0-4022 GCA_964601435.1 uncultured Oscillospiraceae bacterium
TTAAAGAGCCCCTCGGCATACCAGTCGTGCATCATGGTCAGGTATTCCTTGAACTCCGGCTGGGTCCAGCCGGTGCGGACCTCCCCGTCCACCTGGTAGAAGGGGTAGATGTTGCTGTCGGGCCAGGAATAGCCCGCCACGCCGTAGCCGGCGATGAGGTAGTTGCTCATGGGCACGCCATAGGCGTTCAGCAGCAGGGCGTTGTCGGCCCCATCTCGGTCTTGAAGGCCAGCAGCATGTCGTGATAGTCGTCATAGGTGATGATGCTCTCGGGGTCAATGCCCAGCTCCTCCAGCCAGTCCAGACGGACAATGGGCCCGGTGGTGGGGTTCTCCGCATGGCGGTAAATCTGGAAGATGTCGCCGATGGAGCCGTCGGAGAGCATGGTGTCCCGATAGACCTCCTCGTCCGCCTCCCGGGCGGCCTTGTAGTTGGGCATGTAGTTCTCAATCACATCTGTCAGCTCCAGGAAGATGCCGTCCTCAATGCCCTTGGCGCTGCCGCCGGGGTAGAAGTCCCGGCCGGAAATCATGACATCCGCGATGTCCCCGGAGGCGCACATGATGTTGAAGCGCTCGGCGGAGTTCTCCACCACGTCGATGAACTCCACGTGGACATTGGTAATCTCCTCCAGGTACTGCCAGGTGATGTTGTCCTTCAGGCCGTCAATGCGCCCGACAATCAGGGGGTGCATCTCATACCAGTAGGTGATGGTGGCCGTCTCCTCCACAATGGGCAGGCCGGGATAGGTCCCCGCCTCCTCCGTGGGCGCGGCGGTCTCTGTGCCCTCTGTGGGGGCCGCTGTACCGGGCGCCTGGGTGGCGGCCTCTGTGGCCTCCGGTGCGGCGGTGCCTTCGCTGCCGCCGGAAGAACTGCAGCCGGCCGCCAGGGAGAGCAAAAATACCGCCAGCAGGAAGACGGCAATGCCTTTTCTCCTCGTCATGTTCTGATACCATCCTTTCTCTTTTTGCGCCGGCGCAGGCCGGCATGGTGGATTTGGGAGTGAAAAAACCCGGCGCCGAAGGACGCTGCCGCCCTTGGCTTCCGGGTGTTTTTTCGGGCAGAAATGCCCGGTTTCCCAACAAAAATCAGTATAGGGGAGGCGGCGTTGTTTGGGAAACAAAAAATTCAGTCAGGCCATACAACAAAAAATGATTTAGCCGCCTTTCCAAAGGGGAAAGCCTGGGTCAGCGTGTCTGTGATTATGCATTTTACATAAAAAGCAGTGGAAAATTGATGAAATTTGTGGATGCTCAGCTTGCCCCTGCCGCTTGCGGGGGGATGCCCGGCAGAATGCCCCTGCCCCCTTCTGCTGTGGATGGGCGGGCTGCAGGCATGCCTCTTTTATAAAGAAATACTGGGACGGCTATAGGAATAAAAAATAGTTCAGCCGCCTTTACAAAGGGCCGTCAAGGTGATAAAATAAAGGCAATTATGCAGTTTTGATAAAAAAGGGGAAAGAAAACTGTGAACGATTTGAGTATGGTCTGCTTCCTGTCTGCGGCCCGAACGGGGAGTTTTTCTGCCGCAGCCCGGGAGCTCAACACGACCCAACAGGCGGTGAGCCGCTACATTGACAACCTGGAGCAGGAGCTGGGCGTCCAGCTGTTCCTCCGGGTGGGCTGGGCTGTGCGCCCCACAAAGGCAGGGCTGAAGTATCTGGAACTTTTCCAGCATCTGAGCCAGGAGCTGGACGACGCCGGCCGGCTCTACCGGAATATTGGGCCCACACTGCGGGTGGGCTGGTCTTCCTGGACAGGCTGCCCGGAGACGGTGCATCAGTGCCTCCAGAGCTTTGACGAGGCCCACCCCCGTTTCCAGCTGGAAGTGTGCCAGGCGGACGCGGATGACCTGGCAAAGCTCCTCCAGGACGGGGAACTGGATGCCCTGGTATGCAGCCGTTTCCTCACCCACCAGCTCCCGCCCCAGTGCGTATGCACGCCGCTTATGGAGCTGCCGGTGTTCTCTGCCGCCGCGGCGGGCACGCCGGACCCTGCGCCGGAGAACCTGCCCCACCTGACTGCCTGCATTGGCCAGGAGGAGCCGGAGGCAGCTGTCGAGCGGGTGCGGGGGGAATATGACCGCCTGGGGCTGCCCCGGCGCCCGGTGGAAGTCCTGCCCAACGCGGCCTCGGTATATGCAGAGGTGGCCATCGGCGGCGGTATTACTTTCACGCCGGTATGCGATTTTCTCCGGGGCACCACCGCCATTGACCTCCACCCCCTCCGCCGGCAGGTGACCTTATCCTTTGTGTTTTTGCAGAGCAATACCAACCGGTATCTCCACGCCCTGCAGGCCCATCTTCTGGCGAAACTGGAGGTGTCTCTATGAAAGAAGGACAGATTCGGGCATTCCTCGCCGCGGCGAGAACCCTGAACTTCACAGCCGCCGCCCGGGAGCTGTACATTACGCCCCAGACGGTGAGCAAAAATATTGCCAATCTGGAAAAGTATCTGAACACCATTCTGTTCCTCCGGGACGTGGGGACGCTCCACCTGACGGAGGCCGGGCAGCACTACGCCCAGATTTTCTCCAACTTCACCCGCTCCTGTGACCAGATTGCCCAGGAGGCCAAGTCCTTCTACAGCCAGCTGGAGCGGCAGCTGTGCGTGGGGATTTCGGACTGGATTGACCCCATGGGCGGGGTTTTAAAGGGAATTTCCGGCTTCCGGGCCCAGCGGGGCGATGTGAAGGTTGTCCTGCGCAGCTATCGGAACACCCAGCTGATGCAGGAGCTGTCCGCGGGGAATCTGGATGTGGTGCTCATCTCCGGCGCCCAGAAGCCCCAGGAGAACGAGTTTGAGATGGCGCCGGTGGCGCCGGAGCACATCTGCCTGTTTGCCCCCGCCGACATCGAGGGGGATAAGATTGACCGGAAGTGCTGGGGACTGCCCTTCCTCCAGACCTATGCCTGGGACCGGACCTATCTGGAGCAGAAGCGGGCCGGGCGCTGGGAGCTGGAGTCAGCCGGCCTTGCCCCCCGGGAGGTCTGGAACCTGCCCAACTTCCGCTCCATCCTGGCCGAGCTCAACTTCCACCGCAGCGTGGCGATGATTGACACAGCTTTCGGCCACACACGGGGGCTGGAGCATCTCCGGCGCTTCCCCATGGATTTTGCAGACCCCTGCCTGTACTGCGTCTGGCCGCGGATAAATGAGTCCGCCCTGGTGCCGGAGTTTGTCTCCTGCCTCCAGCAGCTTTACGGCCTGGAGCCGTCCAAAGCGGCGGAATAAGGATTCCCCGGGAGGACCCGGCATGAAAAGTGTGTATATTTTTGATTTGGACGGGACGCTCACGGACACCAACGGCCTCTGGCAGGAGGTGGACGAGGCGTTCCTCGCCCGGCGCGCGCTGGCGGTCACCGACGCGTATGAGGCGGAGGTAGCCCGGCTCACCTTCCCCGCCGCGGCGGCGTTTACCCGGCACTATTACGGCCTGGAGGACAGCCCGGAGGCCATTATGGCGGAGTGGACGGCCCTCGCCCGGCAGTACTATGGGGAGACGGCCCCTTTAAAGCCCGGGGCGCGGGAATTCCTCCGCCGCTGCCGGAGGGAGGGGCGGCGCCTTAGCCTGTTTACTGCCTGCAACCCGACTTTATGCAGCCTGGCCCTGCGCCGGCTGGAGCTGGGGGATTTCTTTGAGGGCGTCTATTACGCCGAGGATTTGAAGCTGGAGAAGCACGCCCCGGAGAGCTTCCTCTATCTGGCCTCCCTCCTGGGGGTGGAGGCCTCCGACTGCGTCCTCTTTGACGACAGCCCAGCCAACTGCGCCGCCGCCCGCGCTGCCGGCATGGGGGTCGTGGGCGTCCACGACGACTTTTACCAGCGGCAGGCGTCCGCCTGGCCGGAGAGCTGCCACAGGTTTATCCGCAGCTTTGCCGAGCTCCGGGACCTGCCCGACGCAGCGCAGCTCCGCCAGGGCGGGGAAAACCGCTTGTAAAACGGCGTGGCATGGAAGAAAATTTTATATCGTCCTCTGCAAAGCAAAAGAGCGGGTGAAATCGACAGATATCACCCGCTCTT
>CAZRNK010000236.1:0-4021 GCA_964601435.1 uncultured Oscillospiraceae bacterium
GTTCAGCGTGCCCATGATAAACTGGGGGACAGTCTCCAGGCAATAGGTCTGAATATCCGTATAAAGCTCGTTAAAGATGTCCGACTCCTCTGTAGTCAGGGAAATGTGGGTCGGCATGTTGTAGTTGTCCTCCGCCACCGTGGAGACCCAAATCTCCTGGGCATCCAGATAGCTCTGGGAATAGGTGTTATCCAGCCGGTCGGTATACTCATAGAAAGCGCCGTACTGGAACAGATACATGCCAACGGCCACGATAATCCCCTCTTCCTTCTGGGTAATCATATCCGTATAGACAATGCTGCCGTCGTCGGCATATTCAAAGGTCTCTCCCTCCACGCCGTAGTTGGCGATGAAGGCCCCCTCATCCGTGTAGGCAAAGTCCAGCCATTTTGCCGCAACATCCACCTTGTCACAGGCCGTTGTGATGGAAATTCCGCCATTGGGAAAGATGCGGCTGTCGCTCAAATCGCTCACATAGGTTTCCCCGCCTTCCTCCAGCACCGCATCTGCAATGGGTACGCAGTTAAAGTCCGGGTCTGTGCTCTGGCCCATGTTGTTGAACATGTCAATGAGCTGTTTGAGATGGTAGATAATCCCTACATTTCCGGCAATAAAATCGCTCTCATAATCAAATCCGATTTTGCTGACAAAATCACTGGTGAAAAGCCCGTCGTTGTACCACTGGTTCATCATGGCCAAATACGCTTTATACCCATCGGCCATAAGACCAAACTCCACTACCCCGTCCACCTGGATAAAGGGCTGGTTGTTGTCTGCCACCATGCCGTCTGTGCCATAGCCGCCGGTGAGATAGCCGCTCCCGGGGGCGCAGGCCTGGACCATGGCAAAGGCGTTGGTGAGGCCATATTCTGTCTTAAAGGCCATCAGCACGTCATGGTAATCCTCATAGGTCTCCGGGGTCTCCAGATTCAGTGCCTCCAGCCAGTCGGCACGAATCATGGGCCCGGCCTCTACGGTGCCCTGTCCATCCAGTATCTGCTCGGCGGCAATCATGGCGCCGCTGTCCAGGGTGGCATCCCGGCGCAGGCTCTCATCAGAATCCAGCCGGGCCGTATAGTTGGGCATGTATTCCTCCGCAACAGGGGCCATATCAATGACAATTTCGTTGTCGATGGCCGCCTCCAGCGCACCGGTAACGTATTTGCGCACAGCGAGAATCATATCCGTCAGGTCGCCGCTGACCGTCATAATATTATAGGCGTCCAGGGCCGCTGTGTCCGTCAGAAGCTGGTGTTCAATCTGGACATTGGTCAGCTCCTCATAGGTCCGGTACACCACGTTGTTTTCGTAGTTGGGCGTCTCCTGGACAATGGACACGTTGGTGTCGGAAAACAGCGTCAGGGTCGTCAGCTCCTCTGTAATTGGGAGCTGAAATTCGCTCTCCGCCGCCTCCGTGGGCACAGCCGTAGCTTCCACCGCCTCAGTCTCCGGCGCGGCGGCAGCCGGCGTCTCCGTGGCGGCTGTCGTTGGCGCTTCCGTGGCTGTTTCACCGCTTCCGCCGCAGGCAGCCAGGCCCAGGAGCATTGTAAGGGCAAGCAGACAGCAGGCAATCTTTTTCACGCGCATGGGGGTTCCTCCTTCTGTTTCTTTTCTATACATTTCCGGCTGCGTATCCCATATACCGGATTTCGTATTTTATTGTATCATCGCCCCCATCTGCTGGCAAATTCCGAATGGGCCGCATCCCCTTTCCATCAATGTAAACTCGAATTCTTGCACAAAGCCGGAAAATCCAGTATACTGCTCTTATCAATTCAATCCCACTGCCAGGAGGACAGCAAATGGAACTCCATCAGCTCCGCAGCTTTCAGACCGTGGCCCAGACAGGGAGCATCAAGGCCGCGGCCGACAAACTCTACATCACCCAGTCCGCCCTGAGCCGGACCATCGCCCGGCTGGAGGGGGAAATCGGGTTGCAGCTCTTCGACCGCAGCCCCGGTAAAATCACGCTGAATGCAGCCGGCGCGGACTTTCTCCAGTGCGTCACCGCCGCCCTGGAGCTGCTCGACAGCGCAGTGCTCCGCCTCCGGGCCGCCGAGGCGCCGCCGGAAATTCTCCTGGCCAACCTCACCACCATCGACATCCTCTACCCCATCTCGGAGAAGTGCCAGGCCCTCTTTACAGACTTGCTCTTTCATGCCGACGACATCACCCGGAACCGGACGCTGCTCTCCGATTTTTCCAAATTCAGCATTCTCCTGAGCACCTTCGAGCCGGGTTCGCCCTACCGGATACTCCGGAGCTACCGCCAGCCCTGGTGCGCCGTGTGCAACAGCGCCCATTCCCTGGGCAGCCTGCGCATCCCGCTGACCCTGGAGCGCCTGTTTCAGAAGACACTGACCTTCTTCGACGCCCCCTTTGAATGGGAGCTTGTCGGGGCCCTGGAGCGTGCTGCCGGGCAAAAGGCCCGCACCCAGGCAGTGACAGATTTACGGGAATCCGCCCGGCTCATCAACTCCGGCAAATGTGTGGGGCTGCTGCCGGTGAGCTCCTATCAGGATTTGCTGACGCATATGTCCGGCATTCCCGTCCGGGGTTTTGTCCTGGCAGACTTCGACTGTACCCGGCCCATTTATCTAAGCTGTACCACTGCCCTCTATAACGCCCCCGGCTGCCGGAGCGCCCTGGACTATATCGTCTCTCAGGTGGATGCAGTTATGGCCACCACCAATGACTTTTGTCGGGAAACCTTTTCAAATATGCCCGGATAGCACCTGGAAACAGGCGGGGACAGCCTCTGTCGGCTGTCCCCGCCTGTTGCTGTCACTCCTTCACCGTCCGCCAGTAGTCCAGGGAGGAAAAACGCCTGTCCAGCTGTGCCTCGGTATAGCCCTCCGCCAGCTCGCCCAGCTTGCCCAGGGCCTCTCCGCCCAAAGTAAAGGAAAAAATTTTTTTCGGCTCCGCCAATAAGATATATCGGACGGCCGCCAGCACCTCCCCGCTCAGCGCCACAGACTGTCCCGGCATGGGGCAGTGCCGGCAGTGAATGCCCCCGGAAAAGCTGAAAAGGGGCTCCTCCGGCTCTTCCGCACCGCACACGCAGCAGCGGAATACCTCCGGGGTAAACCCCGCCAGGCACATGAGCCGCAGCTCAAAAACCGCCTTAATCAGCTCCGGGGCATGCAGCTTCCTGCTCAGGGCATACAGGCTGTTGAGGCCCAGCTGCAAAACCGCCGGGCTGGGGGCATCCGCGTCGGACACCGTCTCTAAAAGCTCGGCAAAATAGGTGCCCAGGGCCAGGTCGTCCAGCGCCTCCCGGAGCCCAAGGAACTGCTCAATTGTCTCTGCCTCGTTGATGCTCCAGTAGCCCCGGTGCTCAAAGAGGGTCATCTCCGAGAGGGTCAGGAACTGGGCCGCCGCCGCATACTTGCAGCCCTTGCGCAGCGCACCCCGGGCCTTCACCGTCAGCTTCCCCTCCTGCGGGGTTAAGACGGTGAGGATTTTGTCCGCCTCTTTATATTTCACTTCCCGAAGCACCAGGGCCTGGGTGGTTTTATACATACGCTATGTACCTCTTTTTCATCAAGGGCGGGACTCCGCCCCAGGGTATGCAGGCAGGGCCTCTCCGCCGGAGTGCATACCAACTGCATCCACAGCAGCCTTCGGTTTTTCCTGCCGCCGCCATGCACAGTACAGCAGATACCCCACCGGGTCCCCCGTATCGGCAAACAGCTCCCAAAATGCATCCCGCTTCATGGCCCGCTCCTCCCGGCCGGGCGCACCGGCGCCCGCAGCCCTTTTCTGACAGTTTTCGCCGCACACACTCGCGGCAAATGTCCGCTGTTAGTCTGTCTCACAGGGCTGAAATTATGGCTGGGAATTCCTGTACAGGCGACAAAAGCGGCTTTTTTTCCGCATATTTTTCACTTTTTCAAGCCAGCAGCCGGGCCACGCAGGCCGCCGCCTTTTCCCGGACCGCACCTTCGTCAATCCCCAAAAGCACGCCATCCTGGGCAATGAGCCTTCCGCCGCACACGACCGCCTTGGCCGGGCGGGCGTA
>CAZRNK010000237.1:0-3999 GCA_964601435.1 uncultured Oscillospiraceae bacterium
CGGGTCCCCTTTGGCCTGTTCTTTTGGGCACTTTTCTTGCAGGAGCAAGAAAAGTACCGCTCTCGTCCCCTCGCAAGGGGAAAACTTCTTTTGAAGCCTTTTTTTGAGAAAAGGCCCGCTCAGAAGATGGTGCTTAAGTCCAGATTTTCAAATCCGTCGGCGTAGACGACCTCCGCCTCCTCAAACCAGTTGGCAACGGTGCTGTCATAGAGGCTGAAGGCGGCGGCATAGCGGAGGGAGTACTGCTCGTCCTCGCTGTAATATTCCAGGGTGGCATCATAGTCCAGGGGCAGCCGGAGGATGATGTGATAGCCGTAGCTGCTCTCCACAATGGAGCTGAGGCTATACTCCTCCAGGGCCATGGCGGCCTCCTCGAAGGCCTCGTCCATCTGCCCGGTGGTAAAGACATAGCCGTCGGGGTAATAGGCCAGGCCCGTATCCTCCGAGTACTCCTGCATCAGGCTGTCAAAGGTTTCCAGCAGCGCATCCTGGCTCTCGCAGGCCTGGAGCTGGGCTAGGATATCTTCCGCTGTGGCCAGGGCGGCCGCGTTTGCCTCCTCCGCCTGGGCTACCGCGGTGGCGTACTCCGCCTCCGCAATGGCGAGGGCCTCCTCATAGCTCTCCGTATCGTCATAGTCCTCCTCGTTCACAGTATAGCTGGACTCGTCCACCGTGGTGGTCAGCAGGAGGATGTGCTTGGCCTGGATATAGCCGTACTCCTCGGCATAGGCGGCTACTTCTTCGTCCGGGCAGTTCTCCCCGTCCGCGCCGTAGAGGGAGGCAAAGGTGCTGGTGTACAGGCTGGAAATCCGGTTCATATAGTCATAGAGCTCCCGGGAGAAATAGATGCTGTCCAAATACTCCAGAAAGACCTCCTCGTCCCCGCCCCCGTAATAGGAGACGTCGGACTCCCACAGGCTCTCCAGATAGGCCTCGTCCTCCTCGGAGAGGGTGACGCCGGCCTGGGCCGCGTTGTACTCAATGGCCCGGTACTGGGTGACGGCGTCCAGGGCGTAGCTCAAAATATACTCGCCGTAGGTCATGTCCTCCGCCACAGGGCAGGCCGCGTCAAAGTCCGTGATGGTGCCATAATTCTGCTCCAGGGCCTGGACGCTGGACACCAGCCAGTAAAAATACTCCGGCCAATGGACCTCCAGCCCGTTGATGGTCATCACCAGGGTGTCCTCGTCATAGGCCTCCTGGGCGTAGGTGTAGTCTGTGACCTCTACGGTCTCCGTCTCGGCGGCGCCCTCCGTGGGGGCGGCGCTCTCCGCGGCAGCCGTCTCCTCCGGCTGGGTATAGGCGCGCAGCTCGCTCCCCGTACAGCCGGCAAAGCACCCGGCCAGGAGGGCGGCGGTGAGCACAAGGGCGGGCAATTTATGCTTCATAGCAGGGACTCCTTTTAAACAGATAAATAGACACAGTGAACGGACAGGTCGGGGCGGTTTGCCTGGGCCTGTCCGTTCATCTTACCATCATTTTTCCGCGAGAACAAGGGAATCGGCGCTAAGTTCACGATTTGTTTCCATTTCTTCTTTTGCCTATCTCAGCGAATCACCAGCCCCAGGAGGGCTGCCAGCTCCGCCGCCTGGGCCCAGGTGACGATGGCCCCCTGGAGCTCGAAGTGCGTATCCGAGACGATGAGCCCGCCCACCTGGCAGGTGCGCAAATCCACGCCCCGGAGGGGCGTTTTAAAGAAGCTGGCTCTGGTGAAATCTGTGCCGTCCGCCGTGAGGGCCTTCACCTTGCACTGGTTGAAAAAGGCCCCGGCGAAGCTGCTCTCCCGGAGTTCCAGGGTGTCCAGGCGGCACTCCGACAGATTGGCATACTGCCAGGGGCAGCCCTGGAGGCGGACGTGGCGCGCCGCCGCCCGGCGCAAATCCGCCCCCACCCCCTTTACATCCTCCAGGGTGCAGCGGCCGAAATAGCTGTCCTGGAGATTGCAGCCGCTGAGGTCGCAGCTGGAAAAGGCGCAGTCGGTGAAGCTGGCCCGGCTGAGGTCGCAGCCGGGGAAGCGGCAGCGCACAAAGCGGACGTGCTCAAAGCTCAGGCGGCTCAAATCCGCTTCTGCCAGGGTCTCCCCGGTAAAGATGCGGCCCGTCAGGCTCCCGTCCTCGGCCTGGGCCTCCTCCGCCAGTACGGGCAGAGGGGCCTCCGCCGGCTGGAGCCCCCGGAGGTCCGGCGCTTTCACGCAAAATCCTCCCCATCCACGCCGCAGCACATCCGGGCGATGACCGCGGCGAAAATCTTGACGGCAGTGAGGATGTCCCGGAGGCAGACCCGCTCATTGGCCCCGTGGAGGTTGGAGACAAAGCCCGGCATCCCCGCGCCGAAGGCCACGCCGCCGGGCACGTCGTGGACATAGGTGCCCCCGCCCATGGCGAGGCACGCCCCCTCCCGGCCGGTGTAGGCCGTGTACGACTCCAGCAGGCTGGCGATGAAGGGCGTATCCGCCGGGGTGTGGTGGGGGGCGGACATGGAGCTCTCCACTGTAAAGCCCGCCTGCTCCAGGGCGCCGTCCGCCCTCCGGCGGCAGTTTTCCTCCGTGGCGCACAGGGGCACCCGGCTGTCAAAGTGGCCCTCCAGCCCCGTCTCGTCCAGCTCCAGGAGGGAGAAGGCCACGGTGAGGGGCCCGGAGAGGGCGTCCTCCTGGGCAATCCCCAGGGCAGCGCCCGCCCCGTCCCCGTGGGGGAAGAGGGCGTGCAGCGCCCGGACGGCGGCAGATGCCGGGTCGTCCGGGGAGAGGGGCAGCTCGCAGAGGATGGCCAGAATCGCGGTGATGCCGTTCACCCCGGCCTCCGGGGTGGAGGCGTGGGCGTCCTGGCCCTTGACCGAGAGGACGAGGCCCGAGGCCGTCTCCTCCAGCGTAAAGCTGACGTCGCAGCGCGCCGCCGCCCGGGCGCAGATTTCCTCTGCATCCCCCCGGCGCAGCCCTGCAATGGTGGCGCTGGCCTCCCCGGGGAGGACGTTGATGCGAAAGCCCCCGTGGAGGGCGCACAGGCGCGGCAGCGCAGTGCTTTTTGCCCATTTCCGGGTGAAGCGGACCCGGTACTGGCCCTTCTCCGTATTGTACACCGGGAACTGGGCGTCGGGGGAGAAGGTGTTGGGGGCGCTGGCCTCCCGGGCGTAGTAATAGGCGATGTCGCTGGAGCCGGACTCCTCGTCGGTGCCGAAGATGAGCCGGCAGTTATAGCGGGGCGCCAGCCCCAAATCCCGGACACAGGCCATGGCGTACAGCGCCGCCACCACAGGGCCCTTGTCGTCGTCGGTGCCCCGGCCATAGAGGCAGCCGTCGTCTTTAAAAACGGCGGTGAAGGGGTCGGTCTCCCAGCCGTCCCCGGCCCCCACTACGTCCAGGTGGCCCAGAATGTCCAGCATGGGCGGCGCGCCGGGTGCCAAATCCGCTGTGCCCACATAGCCGTCATAGTCCGTGACGGCAAAGCCCTTCTCCCGGCACAGGGCCAGCATTTCCTGCAGTGCCGCCGCCGGGCCCTGGCCAAAGGGCGCACCGGGAGCGGCCTCCCCTCTGGTGCTGTCAATGGCGACGAGGCGGCTCACATCCCGGACGAAGTCCTCAGAATGGGCCTCCACCCAGGCGTCAATTTTCTCCTTTATATGCATCTGTAGACCTCCCTTTTGGGCAGAAATTTCCTTCCCACCAAGTATACCCCCGCCGGGGAGGAAAGTCTAGCGGGAAATCGTCCTTGGCATGTTTTCTACCCACAGGCGGGAGGGGGGAGTGATACTTTTCTTTCAACGGCGAAAGAAAAGTATCCAAAAGAAGTTTTTCCACCCATTTCTTTCAGCAGCGAAAGAAACGAAGGCGGCACTTTTCTTGCTCCTGCAAGAAAAGTGCCCAAAAGAACAGGCCAAAGGGGACCCGGCATTGGCAGCCGGGTCCCCTTTGGAATCCCCCCGCGCAAGTCGTAGTCAGAAGCGTTGGAGCCGATGGCAGAATGTTGGAAAGCCCTCCAGCAACGAACGACGGGCTTGCGCCCT
>CAZRNK010000238.1:0-3982 GCA_964601435.1 uncultured Oscillospiraceae bacterium
CAGGCCAAGACATTTTTCTCCGGAGACGCCCTGCGCTATCGCGTCCGGAAAGAGCTGGGGGCGGATGCCTTTGCCCCGGCGTCCTATACGCCGCCCTTCTCCCAGCGGCCTGTCCGGGAGCAGCTCCGGCCGCTGGGCGTCCTCCTGCATATTGCCGCCGGAAATATGGACGCACTCCCCGCTTTCAGCGTGCTGGAGGGGCTGCTGGCCGGGAATATCAACATTTTAAAACTGCCGGCCCAGGAGGGCGGCCTCTCAGTGCGCCTCCTCTGGAAGCTCATCCAGACAGAGCCCGCACTGGCCGAATATATTTATGTATTTGACTATTCCTCCCGGGATACGGCCCACCTGCGCAAGCTGCTGTCCGCCGCCGATGGGGTCGTAGTCTGGGGCGGCCAGGAGGCGGTCACCACCTTTCGCCAGCTAGCGAAGCCGAATGTAAAGCTGATTGAATGGGGCCACAAGCTCAGCTTTGCCTATGTCACCGAGGCCGGGATTACAGAGGCCGGCCTGCGGGGCATCGCCCAAAATATCGCCCAGACCGGGCAGCTTTTGTGCAGCTCCTGTCAGGGCATTTTTTTGGATACAGACAGCGGGGAGACCCTCGATGCCTTCTGCCGGCGGTTCCTTCCAGTGCTGGAAGCGGAGATTGCCGCCCTGGAACAGCCGGCAGAGCTGGGCCGCCAGGCCCAGTCCACCTTGCAGCGCTACACAGCGCAGCTGGAAGAACTGTATACCGGAGCCCGGATTTTCAAGGGCAGGGACTGCAGCCTCGCCGCCATGCGGGACCAAAAGCTGGAGCCGGCCGCCGGCTTTGGAAACGTATGGGTCAAGCCCCTGCCCAGGCGGCAGCTCCTCTCCGTCCTGCGTCCCTATAAAAACTTTTTACAGACGGCAGGGCTATTGTGCGCCGGGGCGGAGCGGGGCGCGCTCTGTGACCTGCTCGCCAAAAGCGGCGTGGTGAAAATCTGCCCCGGGGAACTGATGTCCGAGAGCTTCTGCGGGGAAGCCCACGACGGCATTTATCCCCTGCGGCAATACACAAAAACCGTGACGGTAATAGACTAAGCCGAAAAATGGACACGACAGTTTGTCGTGTCCAGGTCTATGAAAATGCCCGGCGGCAAAGTGTAAGCAGGCGGGAGAAGGGCATTGCAACAAAAAATGCCGTCGCAAACGTTGAAACGTCCGCGACGGCATGGAGCGGGCGACGAGACTCGAACTCGCTACCTCCACCTTGGCAAGGTGGCGCTCTACCGGATGAGCTACGCCCGCATACTTGTTTTGCCAACAAAGGCAAGAGTTATTATAACAAAACTTTGGCCAATGTCAAGCCTTTTTTCTATTTTTCTCCGCAGCGCATGGAAAAAACTCTGCATATATGCCCCAACACAGCTTGGCCCAGGCAGATTTTCTTTGTTGACGAATGCCCAAAAAACAGGTAAAATAAAATGATAAAGCCGATATAAACACTGGAGGCTATAAATTATGAAATTGGTTCTGGCAATTGTAAATGACGACGACGCAGGCGTAGTGGCCACCGAGCTCAGCAAGGCGGGCTACACCTCCACCCGCACCCAGGGCACCGGCGGCTTTTTAAATTCCAAAAAGGTGCTGCTCCACGTCGGTGTGGAGGACATGCGGGTCCGGGATATTCTCCAGCTCATTGAAAAATACTCCCACAGCCGGGAGCAGGACGTGCCCACCACCACAGCCGACACAGGCTTCTACACCCCCCCTTCCAGCGTCAAAGTGGGCGGCGCCGTGGTCTTTGTCCTGGATGTGGACCAGTTCTACAAGCTGTAGCCATGCATCCCGCCCTCTCTCAGGACCGGCTGGGCCACGCCTATCTTCTGGTATCTCCGGACGCGGACGCCCGTCTGGACGCCGCGGTAGAGCTGGCAGAGGCCATGCTTTGCACTGCGCAGGGCAAACGTCCCTGCGGCACCTGCCGCAACTGCCGGAAGGTCCGCGCCCGCATCCATCCCGACATGATTTTCCTCCAGCGGGAAACCGACAGCAAGGGCAAGCCCCGCCGGGAAATCTATGTGGCCCAAATACGGGATTTGGCGGCAGACGCGGCCATTTTGCCCAACGAGGCGGAGCGGAAGGTCTATATCATCCAGGACGCCCATACGATGAACCGCAGCGCACAAAACGCCATGCTCAAGCTGCTGGAGGAACCGCCACGGCACGTCTCCTTCCTCCTCTGCGCGGAAAACGCCGGCGCCATGCTGGATACAGTCCGCTCCCGATGCGTGGAGCTCTCTGTCCCTGCCAGGGAGGCATCCCGCAGCGCCGGAGCAGACAGCCTGGCGGCAGAATACCTGGCCCTGGCCGCCAAAGGAGACGCGGCCGCCCTGTTGCGCTTCTGTGTGGCCAACGAGGGGCTGGACACCACCGCCATGGGGGAGTTCCTCCAGGCCGTCCAGGCGGTTCTCTCTGACCGCCTCTGTCTCCGCGCGTCCGGGGAGGGGCTTTCCAGGCAGGAGATGGCCCGTCTGCTGGGCCTCTCAGAGCAGGCCAGCCGCTATCTCCAGTCCAATGTGAGCGTCAAACATCTTCTTGGCCTCCTCTCTGTCAGGACCATCCATTGAAAAGAGGAATTTATTTTGACTGATGTTGTAAGTGTACGATTCAAGGATAGGGGCAAGCCCTATTTCTTCGACCCCGGCGGCCTGGAGGTGCCCGACGGCGCCTCCGTAGTTGTGGAAACAGCCAAGGGGCTGGAGCTGGGCCGGTGCATCTACGGCAACCACCCTGTGGAGGACGACAAGCTGGTGCCGCCCCTGCGTCAGGTTGTCCGCCTGGCCACGGAGGACGATTTGCGGGTTGTGGAGCTGAACAAAGCCCGGGAAAAAGAGGCCTTTGCCATCTGCAAGCAGAAGATTGCCGACCACGGCCTGGATATGAAACTGGTGCGGGTGGAGTGCAATTTCGAGGGGAATAAAATCCTGTTCTTCTTCACTTCTGACGGCCGGGTAGACTTCCGGGAACTGGTCAAAGATTTGGCCAGCGTCTTCCGCACCCGCATCGAGCTTAGGCAGATTGGCGTCCGGGACGAGGCGAAAATGATAGGCGGCCTGGGCATCTGCGGCCGCCCCTTCTGCTGCAGCCAGTTCCTGGACGAGTTCCACCCCGTCTCCACCAAAATGGCCAAGACCCAGGCGATGTCTCTCAACCCGTCCAAAATCTCCGGCTGCTGCGGCCGGTTCATGTGTTGCCTCCGGTATGAGCAGGCGGCCTATGAAGACTTGGTGAAAAAGGTACCCAAAAACGGAGCCTTTGTAGAGACTGTGGCTGGCTACGGCAATGTCACCCAGGTCAATCTCCTGCGCCAGCAGGTAAAGGTCCGCCTGGACGGCGCCGGGGATGCCACGGTGCGCACCTTTGACGCCGATGAAGTTGCCGCCGTTCCCGGCGGACGGCCCAAGGAGGGGGAACCGCTGCCCAAGGTTCTGACGGTCAAGCCCAAGCCTGCCCCCGCCGCCGAGCCCCAGGAGGACCCCTGGGCCCGGCCCATCCTCTTCGCCGACGACGACGGCACCCGGAGCCACATCCCCGCCGAGGCGGAGGAGACGCCCAGAAAGAAAAACCGCCGCCGGAGCCGCGGACGGGGCAAAGGCTCCGGGCAGGGGAACAGCCAGGGCACCGCTCCGGCCAAAAACGCCGGCAAGGGAAAAAGCCAGCCGGCCCGCGCCGGCGGCAGCAAGGCCCAGGGCAAAAGCGGCGCAAAGCCCGCCGCACAGGGCGAGGAAAACAAGCCCAGAAAGAGCGGCGGCAATCGCCGCCGGTATAACCGCCGGCCCAGATCCGGCGGCGGGGAGCGCTCCAGCGAAAAAGAATAGCCCTCCAGCAACCCATGACGGGCTTTAAGCCCTAGACGAAGCAGGGTCTCAGTGCAAAGTTTCCCTCTGAGATTTAGCAAAAAACCGATGCAAAGCCCAACGTTAGTGGGTTGGCGTCAAGAAAGGAAGCGCGA
>CAZRNK010000239.1:0-3982 GCA_964601435.1 uncultured Oscillospiraceae bacterium
AGGGTCACAGACAGCATCCCATTGGCGCTCTCATAGCGGTCATCCAGCAAATCATAGAGATTTGCCTCATAATAGCCCCTGTCCGTATTGTAATAGCCGGAGTAATAGATTCCCTCCGCTTCCCAGCACAAATCCTGGAGGCCGTTGCTGGCCGCGGTCAGGGTAAAAAAGACGATGGCCACGATGCCGATAATGGCGGCCAGCAGCCGGCTGCCCCGCCTGCGCCTCTGCCTGCGGGGGGCGCCCGCCGGGGGGGCCTGATAGGACTGCCCCTGTCCGGTCCCTTCCCCGGGGGCCTGCTGGGCGGCGCCGGTGTCCTGATACTGGTATTGATACTGGCTCCCCATGGCTTATCCCCGCATATCCAGGAGCTTCTGGCGCAGTTCGCCCTCGATGCGGCCCAGCTCCACCTCGGCCTCGGCCCGCTTGGCCCGGCCCTCTTCCTGGATTTGGCGCACCTCGTCCAGGGTGGCAATCAGCTGTTCGTTGGTGTGGCGCAGCGTCTCCAAATCCACAATGCCCCGCTCGCTCTCCCGGGCAATATCCACGCTGCCCTGATGGAGGGCCTCTGCATTTTTCCGCAGGAGCTCATTGGTCACGTTGGTGACCTCCCGCTGGGCCTCCATGGCCTGCTTGGAGTGCTCCAGGCTCAGCGCCAGGACCATCTGGGACTTCCACAGCGGAATTGTATTGACGATGGAGGTCTGGATTTTCTCCGCCATCAGGCTGTCGTTGTTCTGAATCAGGCGGATTTGGGGGGACATCTGGATGGAAATCATCCGCGTCAGCTCCAGGTCGTGGAGCTTCTTCTCAAAGCGGCTCAGCATATTGGCAAAGTCGTTGGCCGCCTGCGCGTCCTCCGGCAGGCCGCTGGCCTTGGCCTTCTCCTGGAGCTTGGGCAGCTCTGTGCTGCGCAGCTCCTCCACCCGGAGCTTGCCGGCGATGATATACATGCTCAGCTCCTTGAAGTAGGCCAGGTTCATCTCATACATCTTGTCCATGGTGGCGATGTCCTTGGTCAGGACCCGCCAGTGCTCGTCCAGGGCTTCGGCAATCTTGTCCACATTGACCTCCGCCTTGTCATACTTGGCCTTGAGCTCTGCAATGGAATTCTGGGCCTTGCGGAAAATGCCGAAAAAGCCCTTCTTCTCGTTCTCGTCATAGTCCAGGCCCTTGAGCTCTACCACCAGGTCGGAGAGCATATTGCCCACCTCGCCCAAATCCTTGGTGCGCACCTTGCCCAGGGCCTGGCTGGAAAAGGCGGCAATGTTTTTCTGGGCGGCGGAGCCATAGTTCAAAACCTGGTTGGTGTCGGTGATGTCAATCTGCTGGGCGAAGGCCCGAACCGCCGCCTGCTCCTCCGGGGAGAGGCGCTCAATCTCCAGCTTCTCTGCCGGGGTGTCCTTCACCGCCTCCGCCACATCGGCGGCGGGGGTGGGCGCTGTGGCCGTCGCCGCCCCTGTTGGGTTCAGCGTCAGGGTGGGCACATACTCCGCCGCAGAGGGAGCGGCGTCCAGCATGGCGCCAATCTCCTGGGCGGCCTTGTCAATCTCGCTTGCCATGGTCTCTTTTTTATTCTCATCCATCTTCGGTTCCCTCACTTTTTCAATCTATCCTTGGTATGCAGTATATTGCCTTTTGCTTCTCACATATCAGGGCCGGACTTGTCCCGGTTGCGCAGGCGGTTTACCGGGCTGGCCGCGCCAAAGGGGCTCTCCTCTGCCGCCGGGCCGGCATCCTTGGGTGCCTCCGCCGCCGGCTTCTGCTTGGGGATTTTAAACCCGTCGTCTGACAGCCCTTCCCGGGCCAGCATGGCGTTCATCACCTGGATATCCGTGTCGATGTCCATGGCCTGGTTGGCAAACAGGGAGTCCAGCTGCTTTTTATAGGCGGTGATGGCCGTATCCAGCATCGTCTCGATATTCCGCATGGTACCGGTAATATTCTCCCCCTCAATTCCCTGGTCACTCATCCGGTCATAGGCGTTGAGCAGCTTAATGGTGGTGGGCAGGTAATAGCTGAGGAATTTCTTAATCTGGGGCACGTCTGACTCGTCGTGCTTGGCGTCCTGGACAATCTTGTCGGACACCTGCATAATTTCGTTAATCTTCTTTCGGATGTTGGCATCCTGAATGGAGGCATAGAGCCGGCCCATCTCCCGCTGGGCCGTCATACCCTCTTCAATAATAGCCTGGACCTCCGGACTGTAGGGGCTCTCTTCCTCTTTTTCCGGTGCAGCTTCCTTTTTGGGCTTGTCCTCCGGCTCGGGTACATAGCCCACTGTTTTCGGCTTGAAAATCAGGCGGCTCACAACGCCCGCCGCACAGCTCACAAGCAGAGCAATCAGGTAATCCGACAGCCGGTACATGGGCAAAAAGAGGGTACACACTACCCAGGCCCCGGCAGCGATGTAGATGGGCGCCGCCGATTTTTTCTTCACTTCCCGCAAGTTCACCGCCCCCAGACAATGCGTGGTTTGCAAATTCTTACTCCCTTATATTATATCGAAAAGCTGCGTTCGTCAAGGAAAAACAACCTCGCACAGGCCAGGCCCCTCCGGATTCTGCTGCAGAGCCGGAACCGGGGCACGCCGGCACACATTCCCGCCTCTTGCGCGCAATGAAAAAGTGGCGTATAATAGAAAAAAATTTCAGCTGCACATTGAAAGCCGGGGCTGCGCCCGGCTGGCGCAGCCCCTATGTGAAAGCGGCGGTGCATGCATCGCGGCTATGTCATCCTATGCGTCCCAACCCGTCCGGGTTCCGCCGGGGGCGTGGCGCACACTGTGGGAGGAGACCAATATGATAAAAATTGCCCCCTCGATTCTCTCCGCTGATTTTGGCAGCCTGGCCGCGGAGGTTTCCGACGTGGTCCGCGGCGGCGCGGACTACATCCATGTGGACGTCATGGACGGCGTCTTTGTGCCCAACATCTCCATTGGATTGCCGGTGGTGGAGTCCCTCCGGAAACATACGGACGCCTTTCTGGACGTCCATCTCATGATTACAAAGCCCCACCGGTATGTGGAGCGCTTCTGCGCTGCCGGGGCAGATTTGGTGGTCTTTCACCTGGAGGCGGACGAGCCCCAGGATTGCCTCGCCGCCCTGGAGGCCATTCACGCCCAGGGGAAAAAAGCCGGCCTGGCCATCAAGCCCAAAACCCCGGCCCGGGCCTTGCTCCCCTATCTGGAAATGCTGGACCTGGCCCTGGTTATGACGGTGGAGCCCGGCTTCGGCGGCCAGCGCTTTATGGCCGACCAGATGGACAAGGTGCGGGAGCTGCGCGCCCTGCTGGACGCCGCCAACCCCGCCTGTGAGCTGGAGGTGGACGGGGGCATCGCCCCGGATACCGCCGCCCAGGCCGTGGCCGCCGGCGCCGGCGTCTTGGTGGCCGGCAGCGCCGTTTTCGGCAAGGCAGACCGCGCCGCCGCCATCCGCGCCATCCGGGACGCCCGGTAGGCGCCCCGTCTCCCTGAATCTATAAAACGGAGGATATATTTCCATGCCCCCTTTCTTCCCCCCTTCTCTGGAAACCCTGGTTGACCATTTCGCCGCCCTGCCCGGCATCGGCCGCAAAAGCGCCCAGCGCCTGGCCTTTCATATTCTCTCCCTCCCCGATGGGGAGGCGGAGAGCTTTGCCCAGGCCATTCTGGACGCCAAAAAGAACGTCCACACCTGTCCTGTCTGCCAGAACCTGACGGACGCGGACAAGTGCGCCATTTGCAGCAGTGACCGGCGGGACGCCTCCACCATCTGCGTAGTGGCGGAGCCCCGGGACGTGGTGAGCATGGAGCGGAGCCGGGAATATAACGGCGTCTATCATGTGCTCCACGGGGTCCTCTCCCCCATGAACCACATCGGCCCGGACGAGCTGCGGATTGCCGAGCTGGTCCAGCGGGTGGCCGCCGGGAATGTCCAGGAGGTCATTATGGCCACCAACCCGGACACGGAGGGGGAGGCCACCGCCATGTATATCTCCCGGC
>CAZRNK010000240.1:0-3966 GCA_964601435.1 uncultured Oscillospiraceae bacterium
GCCGGCCGGCATTGGTCTTGAAGGAAACGGCCAAATCCCGGATTTTTAATACTTGCTTACGCGCACTCATATCGGGCACCTCCTTACTGGTCCTTCTGCTTCGGGTCCAGCGCGTCGCGCAGGCCGTCGGCCAGGAGGTTGAAGCTGAGCATGAGGATGGAGAGAATCAGCACAGGGATGACCAGCATATGGGGATGGATGGTCAGGGACTTGTATCCCTCGCTGATGAGGATGCCCAGGGAGGGGAGGGGCTGGGGCAGGCCAAGACCCACAAAGGCCAGGAAGGACTCGGCAAAGATGGCGCTGGGGATGGAGAACATGGCCATAACGATAACCTGGCTCATAATGTTGGGCAGGGCGTCCTTAAACAGGATTCTGGCAGTAGATGCGCCCAGCGTCTGGGAGGCCTGTACGAATTCTTCCTCCCGGATTTTCATCGTCTGGCCGCGGACCATCCGGGCTGTGCCAATCCAGCCGGTAGACAGGAGCGCGACAATAATGGCAGTTTTGCCGGGATTCATCACCATGACCATCAGCGTCATGACCACCAGGCTGGGGATGCCGTTGATAATCTCGATAAAGCGCTGCATGACCATATCCACCCGGCCGCCGACATAGCCGGAGACCAGGCCGTAGACAATACCAATGAGCATATTGCCCACGGCGGCAATCAGGGCGATTTCCAGGGAAGTTTTTGTCCCTTCCCAGGTACGGGTCCACAAATCCCGGCCCAGGGTGTCTGTGCCGAACCAATAATTGATGTCGCAATTTTTGCGCTCATACATATCCACGCCATTTTCATAGCCGTTTAAAATGCCCAGGCTGGAGAGGAAGGGGATTTTCGGCGGAAGGCTGGTGTAGTTGGTATCCATGTATTCGTAGGTGAAATCATTCATCAGCGGCCCCACCAGGGCCATCACCACGATTAGCACAATAACAAACAGGGAAATCATGGCGCCCTTGTTCCGGCGGAAACGAATCCAGGCATCGTGGGTGATGGAGACGTCGGCGAAGTTCTTGTCGATATTGACATTCTGCCGGTTGCCAACCAGCTCAAAATCGTCCGGACGGAATTCATATTCGTAGGCTTGTACTTGTTCCGGCTTAGCACTCATGACTGACTCCTCCCTGCGGCGGAAACTCTCGGGTCGATAACGCCATACAGCACGTCCACGACCAGGATGGCGACAATAAACATCACGCTGTACAAAAAGGCAACACCCAGTACGACGTTATAGTCATTGGACTGGATGGCGGTGACCAGCAGGCTGCCCATGCCGGGCACGGAAAAGATTTGCTCGACCACCATGCTGCCCGACATCAGCGAAACCAGAATGGGGCCCAGGACGGTAATGACAGGGGTCAAACCGTTTTTCAGAGCGTGGCGCATCAGCAGGATGCGGTTGCTCAGCCCCTTGGTCTGGGCCAGGAGCATGTAGTCCGAGCCCAAAACGTCCAGCATTTCTGTCCGGGTATACCGGGCGACCTGGGCCATGGGCCCCATGGCCAGGGAGATAACGGGCAAAATGAGGGACGTGACCGGGCGGTTGGCGCTGTAGATAATGGGCAGCAGATTCAGCTTAAAGCCGATGAAATAGGAGAGGGCCAGGGCGAACACATAGCCCGGCAGACTGACGCCCAGCACAGAGATAAAGGTCGTGCCGGTGTCCAGCCAGGAGTTGTGCTTCACCGAAGCCACCAGACCCAGCAGCAGGCCCAAAATGGCGCCCACTACAGTGGCGATAAGGCCCAGCTTGGCGCTAATCCAGAACTGCGCGCCAATCAGCTTGATTACGGGGTAGTCTGCGACAATATTATAGGATACGCCGAAATCCCCCTGGAGCATGTTTTTCACATAGAGGAAGAACCGGACAAGGAAGGGCTGGTCCAGCCCATATTTGGCCTCCAGGACGGCAATTTGTTCGGCAGAGAGCTCCAACTCATTAAACGGGGAGCCAGGCATAAAGGTCAGCAGCAGGAACAAAATGAAGAGGATTACAAACAGTGTACCCACCGCCACCAGCAGCCGTTTTATAATATACTTCAACATGACAGCTTAATCCTTTCTCTCTGGCCGGAATAGGAAAAAGCAGTATGGGACTTTCAATTTGCCCATGCTGCTTTTCCCGTTGTGGTCCGGCAGCTTCAGCCGGCTGCAATTTTATGCGTTGATGGTGCGGTAGTCGTAGTTCACGCCTACCAGGTGATAGTTGATGCCGGTGACGTTGGTGCGCACCAGGAAGCAATCGGTGACCTGATACAGAGGCACAATAGAGGCCTCGCTCATGAAGATGCGCTCTGCCTCCTGGAGTGCGGTAGCCCGGCCAGCGTCGTCGGCGGCCAGGTCGCCGGTGGTGCACTCCTCCAGAATGGCGTCATACTCGGCATTGGACCACTTGCTGACATTGATGGGGTAGTCAGTGACGTAGCAGGCCAGGAAAGCATTGGCGTCGCTGTAATCGCCGCCCCAGGTGACAACGGAGAAGCCGTAATCGCCGGCCATCACATAGTCCATTTTCTCCTCAAAGGGGACGGTGACCAGATTGATGGTCAGGCCCTCCAGCGCGGTCTGATACTGGTTCTGAATCCAGGCGCCCACTGTATAGGCGGCCTCGTCGGAGGTGATGAGGAAGTCCAGGGCCAGGGTATCGATGCCCATTTCCTCCTTGGCAGTCTCCCAGTACTGCTGGGCCAGCTCCAAATCCAGCTCGCCATAGGTGCCGGCGCTGTCGCGGAAGTCGTTGCCCTCGGCGTCAAGGGCCAGCCCGTAGGGGACAATGAAGTAGGCGGGGATGGAGCCATCCAGCAGGACCTGCTCGCACAGGGCATTCTTGTCCAGCGCATGGGACAGGGCCAGACGGAGGTTTACATTGTCATAGGTTTCGCAGTTAATCGCCAGATAGGACACGGAAGAGGCGCCCTTTGTGACAAAGGCAGGGTCGTCTTGATAGGTGACAACCTGCTCGCCGGTGAGCTCCACGATGTCCACATCGCCGTTCTGATAGGCCAGGACTGTCTGCTGGGAGTCCTGAATCAGCACGAAGGTCATGGTGTCCACGTTGGAGGAAGTACCCTCCGGCATATAACCGGCAAAGTTTTCGTTGCGGGTCAGGGTGAGAGAAGTGCCGCCCACGGAGAAGTCTGTGACCAGCCAGGCACCGCTGTTGAGGATGGTGCTGGCGCTGGTGCCGTACTCCGCACCGCAGGACTCCACAAACTCCTGGTTCTGAGGCGCCCAGTTCAGGGCAGCCAGCAGCTCCTCCCGATAGGAGACATAGTAATCAAACTCGATAACCAGGGTATTCTCGTCCGGGGCGGAGATGCCCAGCTCGGAAGCATCCATTGTACCATTGTACACGGCGGCAGCATTCTTAACACCGGCGTTCATCAGGTTGGTGTCCTGATTGTCATTGGAAGCGATGGGGTCGATGGCCCGCTGAGCAGAATAGACAAAATCCTGAGCCGTAATCCGGGGACCCTGAGAGCCGTCGGCATTGTAAAAGTAGTGCTCGCCCAGTGTGAAGGTAAGCGTCAGGCCGTCCTCGCTCTCCTCAACGGAATCAGCCAAGTCCAACTGGATGTGGTTGTCCGCATCTTTATAATAAAGTCCGGCGGCGTTCATGGCGATAATCTCGCCGCAGTCGGCGCTGCCGAAGTAGACCGGGTCTACATGAGCGGGCAGCAGGGTTTTGGCAATGGTGACGGTGACGGGATCTCCGCTGCCGCCAGAGCCGGAACTGCCGGAACCGGTGGTCTCGGCTTCTCCGCTGCCGCACCCGGCCAAAAGGCCGAAGAGCATCGCAGCGGCCAGAAATAAAGCAGTACATTTCTTCATTTGCAATCTCCTCACTTTTTGCATGAAAAATTTATACGTGTATAACAGGTATGCCCTACAGCATAGTGAATTTTAGAAAAAAGTCAATAAAATTGAGAAATTTTCTCGAAAAAATGTGAATTTCATCGAAA
>CAZRNK010000241.1:0-3949 GCA_964601435.1 uncultured Oscillospiraceae bacterium
CCCGTCCCGCCTGTGGGCGGCATTTTAAAAGTCGATGGAGATATTCTCCACGCCGTTTTTTTCAAATTCGGAAATATACTCCTCCATGCGGATGGCCAGCTCGGAGAGGTTATCGGGGCTGATGTGCTCCGAGTCCATGTCCCGGCGCGCCAGCTCCTCCGCCAGAATGTCAAAGAAAATGGCGTCCTCATAGTCGGCGATGGCCTCGTGGATGCCGCCCTCCTCATAAGCCTTGGAGGGGTAGATGTGGCCGCGCCACAGCTGAATCAGCGCGGGCATATCCTCTCGCGCGCACAGGGAGAACAGCTTTTCCTGGAGTTTGTCATAGTCCTCAAAGCGGTCCGCACCCCGGGTGGAGTTGAGTACCCAGTTGCCCACATAGACCAAATCCAACAGCCGGCGGAATTCCTTCAGCGTCAATTCAATCTGCATTTCTTTGCCCTCCTTTCGGGGATTCCATAGCTCTAGTGTTATTATATCAAGGTTGTAAAGAAAATTCTACACAAATTTTCCCTTGTAATCCGGTGGGATTTGGCATATTATAATGTCTGCTGATTCGACGACAGCTTTTTTCACCCGGAAAGGGGAAAAATCCGCAATTCCAATATTTTGTTACGCGGCAGCCGGTAAGGCGCGCTGCCCACGGCAGCGGGAAAGGGAGGGAAGGCCCTATGGACAACAGAGCAATCGGCGTTTTTGACTCCGGCCTGGGAGGGCTGACCGCCCTGAAGGCCCTCTCGGAGCTGCTGCCGGGGGAGGACATTGTTTTCTTTGGCGACCGGGGGCACATGCCCTATGGGGACCACAGCCGGGAGGAGATTATTACCCTGGCTGTAAACGGCGTGGAGCTGCTGACGCAGCGGGGGGTGAAGGCGGTGCTTATCGCCTGCGGCACCATGAGCTGCAACGCCATGGAGGCCCTTCGGGACCGGTTTGATTTGCCGATTCTCGGCGTGCTGGAGCCTGCCGCAGCAGCGGCGGCAGCGGCAACAGCGCGGGGGCCCATCGGCGTCATCGCCACAGAGGCCACGGTGCGCAGCGGCGCCTATGCCCGGCGGCTGGAGGCCCTCCGGCCAGACACCCAAATCCTCTCCCTGGCCTGCCCGAAGTTCGTCCCCATGATTGAGTCCGGCCACAGCAGCGTAGCGGACCCCCTGGTGCGCACCACGGTGGCAGAGACGCTGGAGCCCCTGCGCCGGGCGGGGGTGGATACCCTGCTGCTGGGCTGCACCCATTATCCCCTCTTGCAGAGGGCCATCGCGGATTTCCTGGGGAGCGGCGTCCGGCAGATATCCTCCGGGGCGGAGGCGGCGAAGGCCCTGGCAGAGGCTTTGACACGGGAAAACCGCCTGGCCGGGCGCGAGCGCGGACGCAGAGAATTCCTTGTCAGCGGGGACGCCGCCGGCTTTGCGGAGCTGGGCCGCGCCTTCCTGGGCGGGGACCTGGGCGGCGATGTGACACAGATTGCGGCATGCCCCCTTTGACATTCCGGAAGAAATGGTATATAATGCAACATCCTGCAGTCCGGCTGTGGACTGCGGACTGAAAATTTTCTGACAGAAGGACTTGGCACCATGAGCGAGAAAAAAGTGATTATTTCCATTACCGGCACCCAGCGTCTGCCCGAAGGAGAGCCGGATACAGTCGAGCTGGTTACAGACGGCACCTACAGCTATTCCGACGCCGAGACCGTCTTTTCCTATATGGAGAGCAGCCTCACCGGCCTGGAGGGGACGCGGACGTCCTTCATTATAAGCCCCATGCATGTGGTGCTCTCCCGGGAGGGGCGGCTCAACAGCCGGATGGTGTTTGAAGCGGGGAAGAAGCACCACTTCCTGTACGAAACCCCCTATGGGACGGCCACCATGGGCGTGGACACCCACACAATCTCCCACCGCCTGGGGGAACACGGCGGGGACATGGAGATTGACTATGTGGTGGACTTTGACCACGCGGTGGTAGGCTACAACTATTTTAAAATCAACGTGCGGGAGGCCGGCCCCTCCGCCCAGTGAGGGCAGGGGCCGCCGGCGCATATTTCAGGAGGAGCGAGGAGCGTATGGCAAACTTGATTGCACAGGCAAAGGAGGCGGCGGACAGCCTCATTCAGCGCGCCTATGAGCGGGCTGCAGCGGCGGGGGAGCTGCCGGCAGGGGCGGTTCTCTCCGGGACGGTGGAGATTCCCAAGGACGTCTCCAACGGGGACTATGCCGCCAACCACGCCATGGCGGGGGCAAAGGCCCTGCGTATGGCGCCCCGGAAGATTGCGGAAACCCTGGCGGCCAATATGGATTTGACGGACAGCTATTTTTCCTCCATCGAGACGGCTGGGCCCGGTTTTCTCAATTTCCGCCTTTCGGACAAATGGTACCGGGATGTCCTGGCCGCCATTGAATCGGAAGGGGCGGACTATGGCCGCAGCGACATCGGCGGCGGGGAGAAGGTGATGGTGGAGTTCGTCTCCGCCAACCCCACAGGCCCCATGACCATCGGTAATGCCCGGGGCGGCGTCCTGGGGGACACCCTGGCCAATGTGCTGGACGCCGCAGGCTACGACGTCTGGCGGGAGTTCTATGTCAATGACGCCGGCAATCAGGTGGATTTGTTCGGGCGGAGCATCGAGGCCCGCTACCTCCAGCTTATCCAGGGGGAGGAGGCGGTACCCTTCCCGGACAACGGCTACCACGGGGACGATATCCGAGAGCTGGCCCGGAAAATTTATGAGCGGGACGGGGAAAAATATGTAGATATGCCCAGCGAGGAGCGCCGGGCGGCTTTCGTGGCCTTTGGCCTGCCTCACAACATTGCGCTGATGCGCCAGCATCTGGAGCGCTACCGCATCCATTTTGACCAGTGGTTCCTGGAGAGCAGCCTCCATGAGAGCGGCTATGTGGCCGAGACGGTGGAGCTGCTCACCGACGCCGGGCTCACCTATGAGAAGGATGGGGCCCTCTGGCTCAACAATACCGCCCTGGGAGCGGACAAGGATGAAGTCCTCCGGCGGGCCAATGGGTTTTATACGTACTATGCAGTGGACATTGCCTACCACCGGAACAAGTTCCTGGTGCGGGGCTTCCAGCGGGTCATTGACGTCTGGGGGGCCGACCACCACGGTCACGCCATCCGCTTTGCCGCTACCATGAAGGCCCCCGCCCTGGGGCTGGAAGGGAAACGGCTGGATTTCCTGATTATGCAGATGGTCCGCCTGGTGCGGGGCAATGAGGTGGTGAAGGTCTCCAAGCGGACAGGGAAGGCCCTGATGCTGAACGACCTTCTGGACGAAATCGGCGTGGATGCCTGCCGCTTCTTCTTCAACGCCAAGCCGGACACCCACCTGGAGTTTGACCTCGACCTGGCTGTGCGCCAGGACAGCGAAAATCCGGTGTACTATGTCCAGTATGCCCACGCCCGGATTTGTACCCTCCTGGAGCACATGGCCGCCGAGGGCCACAGTGTGCCCCCGGCGTCGGCGGTGGATTCTACGCTGCTTACAACGGAGCAGGAGCGGGCGCTGCTCAAGGAGCTCTCTGCCCTGCCGGAGGAAATCCGCCTGGCCGCCGAGAGCTATGACCCCAGCCGAATCAACCGCTATGTCACAGAGCTGGCCGCCCGGTTCCACCGGTTTTATACCGCCTGCCGCATCAAGGGGGCGGAGCCGGGGGTCCTGGAGTCCCGGCTGCATCTGGCGGCGGCCACCAAAAAGGTGATTGCCCGGTGCTTGGAGCTGGTGGGCGTTACTGCACCGGAGAAGATGTAACAGCGCTTCTTTCGCCAACGAATGCAGCGGATTCAAAAGAACATTCTCCGCCCACGGGCGGGACGAGAATGTTACTTTTCTTTCTTCAGCGAAAGAAAAGCAATTAAAAGAAAATTTTCCCCTTGCGAGGGGACGAGGGCGGCACTTTTCTTGCTCCTGCAAGAAAAGTGCCCAAAAGAACAGGCCAAAGGG
>CAZRNK010000242.1:0-1261 GCA_964601435.1 uncultured Oscillospiraceae bacterium
AGGAGCTGGATAAAGGAGAGCTCCGGCTCCAGCAGGCAGAGGATAAAAGTCCCGATGCACACGACAAGCATGGACAGCAGCGTGATGACAGCGGCCTTGGAGGCGACGCCGGCGGGAATGCTCCTGTGGAAAGCGCCCAGGCGCCGCTTGGAAAACACGCTGCGGACCTCCTGCATTAAAATAAAGAAGGTGGAGGTTTTAATACCGCCGCCGGTGGAGCCCGGGGAGGCGCCAATAAACATTAAAATCACCAGGACAAACAGCCCAGCATTGGTAAAGCCGCCGATAGAATAGGTGGAAAATCCGGCAGTACGGGCAGAGACGCTGTGGAAGAAGGCACCCAACCAGGAGATGTCTTCTGTCGCCTTTAAAAGGAGCGTGCCGGCCAGCAGCAGAATGGCCGAAGTGGTGAGCACCGCCTTGGAGTGGAGGGTCAGTTTCTTGAAATGACCCCGGTTCCGGCCAATGTCCAAAATGACCAGAAAGCCGATGCCGCCGAAGAAGATGAGGCCGCAGGTGGTCAGGTTGAGGAGCACGTCCGTCTGGTAGGGGATGAGATTGCGCAGCCCGCCCAGGATGTCAAAGCCGGAGTTGTTAAAGGCGGCGATGGCATGGAAAATGCTAATCCACAGCGCCTGGAGGGGCGGATAATCCTGGACAAAGACGATGAAGCTGAGAATGGCGCCGGTTACCTCGAAGCAGAGGGTCATGATGAGCACGTTTTTTACCAGCTTCACCATGCCCTTGAATGTGTCTACATTCAGGGCCTCTTTCACCAGGAGGCGTCCCCGGATGCCGACCCGCTTGCCGGCGGCCAAAACCAGCCCGACGCCAACGGAGGTGACGCCCAGGCCGCCCACCTGAATCAGCAGGGCCACCACGGCCTGGCCAAAGACCGTGAAGTGGTCCGCCGTATCGATGGCGATAAGACCCGTGACGCACACGGCGCTGGTGGAGGTGAAGAGGGCGTCAATGAAGCGGACCGAGGCCCCTTCCCGGACAGACACCGGCAGGAGCAGCAGGCCTGTTCCCAGGAGGATGACGGCGGCAAAGCCCATGGTAATGAGCTGGCCGGGACTCTGGCGTTTGAAGAAATCTGCAATTTTTTGTTTCATAGAACATCCATCTGTGCCCGTTCAGCGGCGATGAGGCACAAAAAAACCTTTTCCGTTTTTCTGGACAACCGGCGCGTCCATGTACAGCCGGTTGTCCGAATACCGCTGTTTTCTGCCCCTACCATAGCATTAAACGGCTATGGCGT
>CAZRNK010000242.1:1361-3947 GCA_964601435.1 uncultured Oscillospiraceae bacterium
TAATTGTAATTTGATTGTATACGTGATGCAATTCTTTGACTGGAAATGGCTCTTTTTCTGTGCCTTTTGGACAGAAAAGCAAAAAAATGCAAGTTGTGTGACTTGCATCACATACAATCGGGGCGGAAGAGGGTACACTAAGGGCAACTTCAAAGAAGGAGCCGGATTCATGCATACTGACATTCGGACAAGCGGATACTTCTATTTTAGCTTTACTCGGTATTACTTTACGGGTAAGGCTTATTGGAGTTTCGCTGAAAAGGATGTATAGGAGCATGGGAGCCGGTTTCCGGCACAGCTTGTATCGCAACCCTCAGTGGAATTCCACTGAGGGTTTTTTGTTGCCGCAAATTTTCAATATCTGGAGGAGAAAGTCATGATTGTATTACTGAAGGAAAACCCCAACCCCAAGCAGCTGGAGAACCTGAAGGACTGGATTAAGAGCCTGGGGCTGCGTATCCATGAGAGCCAGGGCGACCACAAATTGATTCTGGGGCTGGTGGGGGACACCTCCGCCATTGACATCGACTTAATCAAGTCCCTGGATATCGTGGAGCAGGTGAAGCGCATCCAGGAGCCCTACAAGAAGGCCAACCGGAAGTTCCACCCCGAGGATACAGTCGTGGATGTGGGCGGCGTGAAAATCGGCGGCGGGAACTTCCAGATTATTGCCGGACCCTGTTCTGTGGAGGGGGAGGAGCAGATTTGCGGCATTGCCGAGTCGGTGAAGGCCGCAGGGGCCACCCTGCTCCGGGGTGGCGCCTTCAAGCCCCGCACCTCCCCGTACTCCTTCCAGGGCCTCCGGGGGGAGGGCATCCGCCTGCTGCTGGAGGCCAAGGCCAAAACGGGCCTGCCCATTGTGACCGAGATTATGGACATCTCCCAGTTGGAGCTCTTCGACGAGGTGGACGTTATCCAGGTAGGGGCCCGGAATATGCAGAACTTCGAGCTGCTCAAGGAGCTGGGCCATACCCGCAAGCCTATCTTGCTCAAGCGAGGCCTGGCCAACACCCTGGAGGAGCTGCTCATGAGCACAGAATACATCATGGCCGGCGGCAACGAGCAGATTATCCTCTGCGAGCGGGGCATCCGCACCTTTGAGACCCAGACCCGGAACACCATGGATTTGTCTGCCATCCCGGTGCTGAAGAAGCTGACCCACCTGCCGATTATCGCCGACCCCAGCCACGCCACAGGCAAGTCGGACCTGGTCAAGCCCATGAGCATGGCGGCGGCGGCTGTAGGGGCCGATGGCCTGATTATCGAGGTGCACAACGACCCCCAGCACGCCCTCTGCGACGGCCCCCAGTCCCTGACGCCGGAGGCCTTCGCCGATGTGGCGGCATGCATCCGCGCCCTTCTGCCCTACGCCTACAAGGGCTAAAAGGAGGGGCAAATCATGAACATCGGCGTTGTGGGTCTGGGGCTGATTGGCGGCTCCCTGGCCAAGGCGATTCGGGAGAACACAGAGCACACCGTGTGGGGCTATGATATTGCAGAGCCGGTGATTTACCGGGCCAAGCTCATCGAGGCCATCCATGAGCCCCTGACAGAGGAAAACCTGCCGGAGTGTGACATTCTGATTCTGGCCATCTATCCCCGGGATACGCTGGAATTTATGGAGAAAAACGCACCCAAACTGAAGAAGGGCTCGATTGTCGTTGACTGCTGCGGCGTCAAAATGGCCGTTTGCCACCCCTGCTGGGTTCTGGCAGAGCGCTATGGCTTCACCTTCATTGGCGGCCACCCCATGGAGGGCCTGGCCAAAATTGGCTTTGAAAACTCCACAGGCACGCTGTTTCGCAACGCGGGGATGATTATCTGCCCCGGGAAGGATTTGGACATCGAGACTATGAAGCGGCTGAAGGACGTCTTTGACGCCATCGGCTTTACCCACTATGAGGTGGCTACCCCCGAGAAGCACGACCGGCTCATCTCCTACACCTCCCAGCTGGCCCACGTCCTGTCCAACGCCTATGTGAAGCTGCCCAAGGCCCAGGAGCACAAGGGCTTCTCTGCGGGGAGCTTTCGGGACTTGACCCGCGTTTCCTATCTGAACGAGGTCATGTGGGCGGAGCTGTTTATGCTCAACCGGGCCAACCTGGCTGAGGATGTGGAGGCGCTGATTGGCGAGCTGCAAAAGTATGCCGATGCCCTCCGGGCTGGGGACGAGACGCAGCTGCGGGAGCTGCTGCGCATCGGGAAAGAATGTAAAATCGCCGTGGATCAGGCAGAATATGCCCAGTGACGGGGAGGTAAGGCAGATGAAAAACCTCACCGTGGCCCTGCCGGGCCGCAGTTATGAGATTCATATAGGAAAAGGACTCCTGCCGGAGGCGGGGGCGCGCTGCCGGGCGCTGCTGCCCCGGGCCAGGAAAATTGCCCTGGTTTCCGACAGCACCGTCGCCCCCCTCTACGGGACGGCGGTATGCGCCGGCTTTGCCGCCGCCGGGCTGGAGGCAAGGCTCTTTACAGTCCCCGCCGGAGAGGCGAGCAAGAGCGCCGCCCAGCTCTCCGCGCTTTGGGAGGGTATGATGGACTTTGGCCTCACCCGCACAGACGCCGTAGTAGCCCTGGGCGGCGGCG
>CAZRNK010000243.1:0-3931 GCA_964601435.1 uncultured Oscillospiraceae bacterium
GCCGGTCAATCCGGGTACGCATGGTCTTGAAGTTGGTGAGCATGCCGCCCAGCCAGCGGGCGTTCACATAGAACTGGCCTACCCGCTCGGCCTCTTCCTTCACGGCGTCCTGGGCCTGCTTCTTGGTGCCCACAAACAGGATGCTCTCCCCGTTCTCCGCCAGGGTGCGGACGAAGTTGTAGGCTTCCTCCAGTTTCTTTACGGTCTTCTGCAGGTCAATGATATAGATGCCGTTGCGCTCCATGTAAATGTACTCGGCCATTTTGGGGTTCCAACGGCGGGTCTGGTGTCCGAAGTGGACGCCGGCCTCCAGAAGCTGCTTCATCGATACGACTGCCATAGTGGGTTTCTTCCTCCTTTATTTTGTTATTACCGCCGGCGAAAATCTGCCCTTCCCGACCCAGCCGGAGACCCGGCCACGGGGTCGAAGGTCCTCTCGCCGTGTGTAATGCGCTGGTATTATAGCAAAACTCTGCAGGAATTGCAAGCATTTTTTGCTTTCAGGAAAGGCGGCCCCTGCTTTTCCCTCCATTCGCCTGCGCAGAAAGAAAAGCAGGGAGGCCGCTGGATGGTTTTTTCAGCCGGAAAACCCTTCAGCGCAGGATGGCGCCCAGCTCCTGCTCCAGCCCCTGGAGGATGCGCTGGACATCCGCATCCGCCTCCTCGCCGGTGAGGGAGCGGTCCTCGGCCCGGAGGATTAGGTTAAACGCGACGGATTTCTTTCCCTCGGGAATGCCCTTGCCCCGGTAGATGTCGAACAGCGTCGCCTCCTGGAGCAGGCCGCCGGCGCTGCGGCGGATGACTCCGGTGAGCTGTCCCACGGTGACCGCCTCGTCGCACACCACGGCAATATCCCGGGTGACGGCAGGGAAGCGGGGCAGGGGGACATCCTCCGGGTCAGCCCCCTTGGCCAGCTGCAGTTCATCAAAGCTGAGCTCCGCGCAATAGAACTCCGCGTCCACATCATAATTGCGCGCCACCAGGGGGTGGATTTGGCCAAAGATGCCGATACAGTTGCTGCCGCTCCACACGCTGGCGCTCCGGCCGGGGTGGTAGGAGGCGTCGGAGGGCGCCCCGGTTGGGGCTTCAAAATGGACATCCTCCGCCCGAACCTCCCGCAAAATGGCCTCCACAACGCCCTTCATGGTAAAGAAGTCCATGTCCTCCCCATAGGCGCCCAGGGACAGCACCTTGGACTCCACGGCCAGGCCGTTCTCCCCGCCGGGGAGGTAAATGCGGCCGATTTCATAGAGGCGGGCGCTCTTGTTGCGGTAGTTCCAGTTCCGGGTCAGGATTTCCAGCATGGAGGGGAGCACTGTCGTGCGCATGATGGAGGTGTCCTCGCCCAGGGGGTTCATAATCTTAAAGCTGTTCCGGGCGGCATAGTCTGCCGGCCAGCGGATTTTGTCGTAATAGGTGGGGGAGATAAAGGAGTAGGTGATGATCTCGTCATACCCGCAGGCCCGGCATACCCGGCCCAAGTCGTTCTCCAGCTTCTGCTCGGGGGAGTAGCCGCCCTGGGTGGTTTCCCCCCGCATCAGGGTAGAGGGGATATTGTTGTAGCCATGGAAGCGGGCCACTTCCTCCGCCAGGTCCGCCATCCCCTCCACATCGCCGCGCCAGGAGGGGACTGTCACCTGTCCGCCGGAGACGGCAAAGCCCAGCTTTTCCAGGATGGCAACCATTTCATTTTCCGGCACCTGGGTGCCCAGCAGGGCGTTAATCTTCTCTGCCTCCAGGGAGATGACCCGGGCCTGGGGGGTGAAGTTCAGAATGTCCACAACGCCGTCCACCACTTCGCCGGCGCCCAGGAGCTCTACCAGCTCGCAGGCCCGGTTAACCGCGTCCAGGGTGTTCATGGCGTCCAGGCCCTTTTCATTCTTGGCGCTGGCCTCTGTGCGCATACCCAGGGCCAGGGCCCCCTTGCGGATGCAGGTGCCGTCAAAGTTGGCGGACTCAAAGACCACGTCTGTCGTATCGGAGACAATCTCGCTGTTCTCCCCGCCCATGATGCCGGCCAGGCCCACGGCCCGGTTCTCGTCGGCAATAACCAGGTGGTTGGCGTTCAGGGTGCGCTTCTGCCCGTCCAGGGTGGTGAGGCTCTCCCCTTCCTCCGCCCGGCGGACGATGATATGCCCGCCGCGCACATAGCGGTAGTCAAAGGCATGCATGGGCTGGCCATATTCCAGCATCACATAGTTGGTGATGTCCACGATGTTGCTGATGGGCCGGACGCCGCTGGCGCGCAGCCGCTCCCGCATCCACTTGGGAGACGGGCCAATCTTCACGTTGCGCACCATCCGGGCGGTATAGCGGGGGCAGAGGTCCGCCGCCGGGGTCTCCACCTGCAGCAGCTCAGAGAGCTTCCCCGGCGCGCCGCCGCGCACCACAGGGGTATGGAGGCGCAGGGGCGCGTCAAAGGTGGCCGACGCCTCCCGGGCCAGGCCGATGACGCTGAGGCAGTCGGGCCGGTTGGGGGTGATTTCAAACTCCACCACATGGTCATCGGCCCCAATGACGGGCTTGATGTCGTCCCCGGGGGCCACGCCCGCCTCATCGAGGACAAAGATGCCGTCGCTGATGCAGTGGGGGAACTCCGCCTGCTCCGCGTGCAAATCCGCCAGGGTGCAGATGGTGCCTGTTTGGGTGTTGTAGGCCACCAGGTCCCCCTCGTGGAGGTTGGAGCAGGCGCACTCTACCTGTACAGCGGCGCCGCCCAAATTCAACGCCACCTGATAGCGGCTGTAGCCAACGGTCTCATACCCGGTCACCTGCGCGCACACCACAGGCCCGAACACCTTGTCCCCCGGCTGGATGTCCGCGGGAATAGAGGGCTTTTCGGGGTTCAGGGGCTTGTAGTCGTTCAGCAGGGCCGCGGCGGTGATGACAGCATAGGGGAAGTCCCGCTCGTCCAGGCCCAGCTCCTTCAGGGAGCAGAGCATGCCGTCTGAGACCTCGCCCCGGAGCTTGCCCCTCTGAATTTTCTTGCCTCCGGGGAGGGTGGCGTTGTGGAGGGCAACGGGGACGGTGTCCCCCGGGTGGATGTTCCAGGCGCCGGTGACAATCTGGACGGGGGCGTCCTGCCCCGCGTCCACCTGGCAGAGCCACATGTGGTCGCTGTTGGGATGGCGGGTCATAGACAGGATTTTCCCCACAACCACCCTGTTGATTTCCGCCCCCAGGTCATGGGTCAGCTCCACCTTGGAGCCGGAGAGGGTCATCGCCTCGGCAAATTCCTTGTCATCGGCGTCAACGGTGACGAACTCGCTGAGCCATTTACGGGATAAATTCATATAGAAAACTCCTTATTTTAAAGTTAGGAATGAGGAGTTAGGAATTAGGAATTTTGGTGTCTGGCTCCGCCGGACCTTTTGGAATCAGGCCGCCGAAGGCGGCACAAAAATTCCTCATTCCTAATTTCTAATTCCTAATTGTTTTTGGAACAATTCTTAGAATTGTTCCAAAAACCGCACGTCGTTCTCGAAAATCAGCCGCAGGTCGGCAATCTTGAAGCGGCGCATGGCGGTGCGCTCCAGGCCGATGCCAAAGGCCCAGCCGGAATAGACGTTCGTATCAATCCCGGCCATCTCCAGCACCCGGGGATGGACCATGCCGGCGCCCAGGAGCTCAATCCAGCCCTCTCCCTTGCAGGTGGGGCAGCCCACGCCGCCGCACTTGTGGCACTGGACGTCCATCTCGCAGCTGGGCTCAGTGAAGGGGAAGTGGTGGGGGCGGAAGCGGGTTTTCGTCCCCTTGCCGTAGAGCTGCTCCACCACCGTGTTCAGCGTGCCCTTCAAATCCGCCATAGTGACCCCCTTGTCAATCACCATGCCCTCCACCTGGTGGAACATGGGGGAGTGGGTGGCGTCCACCTCGTCCTTCCGGTAGACCCGGCCGGGGGCGATGATGCGGATGGGCAGCTCCATGGTGT
>CAZRNK010000244.1:0-3931 GCA_964601435.1 uncultured Oscillospiraceae bacterium
ATGTTCTCGTCCGGCTCCGCCAGACGGTCTGTGCTCTCTATCAGCGCCAGAAGCTGGTCTGCCTCTGCCTGGGTGACAGCATAGTACTCTACTGTTATACCGCCCAGGCTCCAGCCAATACCGCCTCGGGAAGCTTCAATAGGCTCGCCATTTTCGTCCAGGAGGTATTCCCCTGTCTCTGCATCTGTCTCATATGCAGGGGTCATAGCCGCCTGGAGCATGGCATCAAAAGCATTCTGGTTTGTAAGGAGGGTCCAGCCGGTCGCCAACTGGTATTCCTCAGTAAAAATCCGGCGGATAAACTGCCAGGCCCCCGCCTTGTCAGCACAGGCACTGGTGATGGCAATCCCGCTGGGTACAGAGAGCATACTCCCCACCCCCATCGAAGTGGGAAAGCCCTTGTAGGTGACCGCCCCGCCAAAGACAGCCTGGTACTTCTGGAGGGAATAAAAATCATTTACTGTCTCAATATCCAGCATCTGGTCCCCATCCTGAATCCGGTCGGGCAGGTCCTTTGTATCCGTCGGGCTTGCTCCTTCCAGACTGAAGCTGTCCGGGAACAGGTTGGCAAAGGCCAGTAAATCGAGAAAGGCATCACTGTCAAAGCTGCATGTTCCGGTCTCCCAGTCCAGCAGCGCGTCCATTTCCAGGGCCAGGCAGTAGCGCAAAATATCATCTTTCGTAACGCCTGCAGAAAAAATATCCATATCCTCAGGTATCTGGGCATAAAGGTCTAGAAATTCCTCCATCGTCCAGCCCATATCCCCGCCTACTGTGTCCGCATCACCCACCACCGTCAGAATGGAGAAGGAACTCACCGCCTGATAAAGCTTTCCGTCAATCTCCAGGGCCCCGGCAACGCTTGGCAGAAGGCTCTTCCGGCTCAGTTCCTCATCCGCGTCCAGATAGGGATATAAATCCACCAGCAGTCCTTTGGCAGCGTACTGCCGGATGGGCAGGCCGTTTAAATCCAGCAAGTCCGGGATATTCCCGGCAATAAGCTCCGCACTCAGCCGGGCAAGGCCCGCAGTAAAGTCTGTATTGGTGTTGTACTCGGAATAGTCCAATATTTCAATCCGGTATGTATCATTGGCCCGGTTAAAAGCAATAACTTCTTCCCGAAGCTCGCTCGTCAAAGACTGGGTAGCCAGGGTGAGCACTGTTTTTGGGGGCACTGTATCCGCCTGCTGGCGGCGGAGCAGCGCCAGCGAAAAGTTGGCGCTTTCACCGTCGTTCCACTGATAGGCGGAGCAGAAAATCTGTCCGCTGTCCAGGACGCTGACATCGGTCAGCATCTGACTGTCCATATCGCAGTCGAACCAGTTGAAGAGCTCCACAGCCTGTCCGCTTTCCGCCTCATAGCCATAAAAACTGTTACCACCGATATAATAATAGAGATATATCCCGTCGCCATCATAGACAGCATTGGCACTGGCTGGCAGCTCCAGCTTTTGCTCTCCAAAATTCCCGGCCGATGCATCAATGGCGTGGAGCACATAGCCATTGACCGTAGGATCCTGCGCCATGGCAGCCACTGTCCCGTCACCCAGGGTCACCAAGTCACGAATATAGGCATAGCGCCCCGTATCCAGAACGAAGCGGGTATTTCCGGCACTGTCAAAGACATACATTTCATCAAAGCCGCCAAGATAGAGATTCTCATCGCTGTCCAGGGCCATCCTGCATGCCCCGCTCATCCTGCTGGCGCCGCCCGAAAGGGCCATCAAATCCACACGTGCCGTCTCCGCGCCAGTAGCATCCAGCTTCCGGAGCCAGGCGCCACTACCGTCGTCCACATAGTAATTATATAAAGGGTCTCCCTCCGTCTCTACATAGCCCGTCGGGGTCTCATAGTGATAGAAAACACAGGTTTCCGCCACCCATAAATTCCCTTCACTGTCCGCAATAAAGGCTTCGAAGTCCACCCTGCCCTGCTGTCCGTCCAGAACGGCATCCGCATCAAAATTCTCTAGGGCCCTCAGGCCCGTTCCATCTGTATTCATGGCATAGAGGGACGTACTGCCCTCCTCGCCTTCTGCATAGCTGCGTGTGGCCAGATATACCGTATCCCCCGCTACAGAAAAGGCCGTCAGATTTGTAAGCCCCCCGGGTGCACCAAGATACTCCGGCACATAGACATAGTCCCCGGCGGCATCCGGGCCCGCCGTCTCTGCCGCGCCTTCTTCCGCTCCGCAGCCCGCCAGGGGCAGGGCAAGGAACACCCAGCCTATGCACAGGGCCAGCACACGTTTTCTCCACCGCTTCATATCCCTGCCCCCCCTTTCGCACCGCTGCGCGCCCCTAGCGCTGCTCGCTGACATAGAGGCTGGCCCGGCTCTGGATTAGGGCCGCAGCCTCCTCCGCCGTCTTTTGCCCGGCGAAGTAGGGCGCCGCCTCCTCCCGGACAATGGCCAGGATGTTCTCGTCCGGCTCCGCCAGACGGTCTGTGCTCTCTATCAGCGCCAGAAGCTTATCTGCCTCTTCCTGCGTCAGACGGGGCTCATAGACAATGGGTTCTCCATATTCATCCAGCACATATTCCCCGGTCTCTGCGTCCTGGGCATAGGTGGGGGACAAAAAGTCGGCCAGGACCGCGTCAAACTCCGCCTGGTTTACCGAGAAGGTCCCAAATGTATCCGCATAATAGGCGCCCAGAAACAGGGTACGGAGGAATTGCCAGGCCTTCTGCGTCCGCGCAGGTGGTGGTCATGGCGACGCTGCTCTCCAGCCGGACAAGGCTGCCGACCCCCGTCTGGGTGGGCAGGCCCTTAAAGACCCATTCGCCGCCCATCATAGTCCCGAGCATCTGGACAGAGGACAGGGAGGAGAGGCTGCAGAGCTCCAGCAGCTGTTCCCCGCCGGTATAGGCCGCCTCCTGGCTGGGAAACAGGGCGGCAAATTCCAAAATCTCAAGAAACGCCCCAGCGTCAAAGCTGCATGTCCCGGTCTCCCAGTCCACGAAGCTGTCCCCGTCCAGGGCCAGGCAATATTCCAGGACAGTATCCCGATGCACATGCCAGCCGAAAATGGTGGAGCCCTCCGGCATCTGGGCATATCGCTCCAGGAGCGCAGCTATGGTCCAGCCCGGCTCGCTGCCGACTGTGTCAACCAAGCCTGCCGCCGTCTCAATCTGGAAGCTGCCGGCGGCCTGGTAGAGGGCCCCGTCCACCTCCAGGGCCGCAAGGATATTGGGCAGAATATGGGCCCGGCTCAGCTCTGCATCGGCGTCCAGATAGGGGTACAAATCCTCCAGCAGGCCGCTGCCGGCATACTGGCGGACACTCAGGCCGCCCATATCCAGCAAATCCGGCACCTTCCCTGCCGTTATCTCAGTGGTCAGGACGGTCAGGCCCCCGTCGGGATTTTCATCGGTGTTATATTGGGAATAGTCCGCGACTTCAATCCGGTATTCGCCGCTGGACTTATTAAAAGCGAGAATCCGCGCCATGAGCTCGGAGGAGAGGCCCAGGGTCGCCAGGGTCAGCACTGTCCTCTGGGGCAGCGCTTCCGCACCGGCGCGGCGCAGGACGCCCATCTCAAGGCCGGCATCGGTGTCCGCAAAGCTCCAGCCGTAGGCGGCGTATACAATCTGCCCGTCACCGCCGATGGCGATGTCCCGGAGGTTGGCGTAGTCCACGTCGCACCCCAGCCAGTTGAAGATCAGCTCTCCCGCCCCGGTTTCCGGGTTGTAGCCGAAGAAATCGCTGCCATTGGTGTTATAATAGAGGTAGTCCCCGCCGCCTGAATAGGCGCTCGTTACCTGGTAGGGCAGCTCATACAGCGTCCCCCAGTCCCGGGCCAGCACATCCACGGTATTCAGCCCGAAATTGTCGTGCACTGCGGCCACGGTGCCGTCCGACAGCGCCACCAGGTGCCGGATATACCGCTCCCCCTCCAGGGCAAACAGATATTCCCCGGCGCTGCTCAGGAC
>CAZRNK010000245.1:0-3925 GCA_964601435.1 uncultured Oscillospiraceae bacterium
CTGAGATTCAGCCGTAGACAAAGAAAAGCGATCGTGATATGATAAAAAATACATTTCGCGACGGGGCGTATCGGGGCCCCGGAAGGAGCGCTTACTATGATAGAAGGACAGCCGCTGCGCATGGTGGTCAAGGTGGGCACCTCCACCCTGACCCGGGACAACGGCAGCATGGACCTGCGGGCCATCGACCGGCTGGCCATGGTGCTGGCCGACCTCCACGGCATGGGGCATCAGATCGTCCTGGTGTCCTCGGGGGCCATCGGTGTGGGGGTGGGCAAGCTGGGCCTGGGCCAGCGGCCACGGGCCCTGCGGATGAAGCAGGCGGTGGCCGCGGTGGGCCAGTGCGAGCTGATGCACATCTATGACAAATTCTTCGGGGAGTACGGGGCCACGGTGGCCCAGATCCTCCTCACCGACGAGGACGTGGACGACCCCCGCCGGGCCGAGCACCTGGAGAACACCTTCGAGGCCCTGCTGGAGCTGAGGTGCATCCCGGTGGTGAACGAGAACGACTCGGTGTCCTCCGCCGAGATCGAGACCGGCCGGGCCAAGGTGCTGGGGGACAACGACACCCTGTCCGCCATCGTGGCCCGGCTGTGCCGGGCGGACCTGCTGGTGCTCTTGAGCGACATCGACGGCCTGTATGACCGGGACCCCCACCGCTACCCCGACGCCCGGCTGGTGGGCCTGGTCACCGAGATCACCGACGAGCTGCGCGCCGCCGCCGGCGGGGCGGGCACCGCCCGGGGCACCGGGGGGATGCAGACCAAGCTGGACGCGGCCCAGCTGGCCACCGACGCGGGGATCGACATGGTGATCTCCCACGGGGCCCATCCGGAAAAACTCTATGACATCGTGGCGGGGGCCGACGTGGGCACCCGCTTCCAGGCGAAAGGGAGGGCGTGAGACATGACTGCCATCGAAAAACAGGGGCTGGCCGCCAAGCAGGCCGCCCGGCGGCTGGCCGTGGCATCGACAGAAGAGAAGAACAGGGCCCTGGAGGCCATCGCCCAGGCCCTGTTGGACCGGCAGGGGGAGGTGCTCGCCGCCAACGCCGCCGACCTGGAGGCGGGGCGGCAGGGGGGGCTGACCCAGGCCCTGCTGGACCGGCTGGCCCTGTCCGAGCAGAGGATCGCCGGCATCGTGGAGGGGGTGCGCCAGGTGGCCGCCCTGCCCGACCCCATCGGGGAGGTGACCCGGAAGGACACGTTGAAGAGCGGCATCGTGCTCACCCGGCGGCGGGTGCCCCTGGGGGTCATCGGCATCATCTACGAGGCCCGGCCCAACGTGACGGTGGACGCGGCGGTGCTCTGCCTGAAGGCGGGCAACACGGTCATCCTCCGGGGGGGCAAGGAGGCCTACCGGTCCAACTCCGCCCTGATGGCCATCATGCGGGACGCGGTGGAGGCGTCCGGCCTGCCCCGGGACTGCCTGGCCCTGGTGGCGGACACCAGCCGGGAGAGCGCCACGGCGCTCATGGACCTGACCGAGTACCTGGACGTGCTCATCCCCCGGGGGGGCGCGGGGCTCATCCGCTCGGTCACCGCCAACGCCAGGGTGCCGGTGATCCGCACCGGCGAGGGGGTGTGCCACATCTATGTGGACAGGGACGCGGACCTTCCCATGGCGGTGCGCATTTTGTGCAACGCCAAGTGTTCCCGCCCGTCGGTGTGCAACGCCGCCGAGTGCGTGCTGGTGGACCGGGCCATCGCCCCGGCCTTCCTGCCCATGGCCCAGGCGGCTTTGCGGGAAAAGCAGGTGGAGCTCCGGGGCTGCCCGGAGACCCAGGCCATCCTGTCTGGGGTTACCCCCGCCACGGCGGAGGACTGGGACCGGGAGTACGGCGACTACATCCTGGCGGTGAAGGTGGTGTCCGGGGTGGAGGAGGCCATGGACTTCATCGCCGCCCACGGCACCCAGCACTCGGAGAGCATCGTCACGGAGAACACCGACACCGCCAAGAAATTCCTGGACGGGGTGGACGCGGCGGCGGTGTACCACAACGCCTCCACCCGGTTCACCGACGGCTTCGAGTTCGGCCTGGGGGCGGAGATCGGCATCTCCACCCAGAAGATGCACGCCCGGGGCCCCATGGGCCTGGAGGAACTGACCTCCTACAAATATGTGGTCTACGGAGACGGCCAAACGAGAGGGTAAGGCAAGGACCTGCTCCGCACCCCCAGGCTGCACGCCCGGTATAGGCAATATTGAGCTTCAAAAGGAGCGGCGCCGCTTTCGCTGTGCGCTCCGGCTCTGCTGTCCTGGTGTGCGTATTTGCGCTTACACATGACAGCGCCCCCTGTATAGGCTTTCCTATACAGGGGGCGTTTGTTTAATGTCCATTTTTACTGCGGGCGGCGCGGAGAATTACGCGGAATGACTCTTCTCAGCTTCCGTCAAGCCCAGCAGTCGGGCGGCGTTTTGATAGAGGATCTGATCGAGCAGCTTTGGCTCCAGGCCCATGCGGCGGAGCACCCGGGCGGCGGTGGCCGGGTCATCCCAGGGAGAATCCGAGCCAAACAGCACCCGATCCGGGTTGTGGGCCAGGATGGCCTGCTTGCAGCGCACGTCGGAATAGTACATGGCGGCCATGCTGGTGTCGATATATACCTCGGAGCCGATGACGTATTTCATCGCGTCGTCCAGCATCAGGTGCCCGCCCAGGTGGGCGGCGATGAAGGTCCCCTGCCGGAGCAATGGCATGGCCTTGGCAATCATTTTGGGCGTGCACCGGGTCACATGGGGGGAAACGGGGTCCGCCCCAGCGTGGACCAGCACCATCAGGCCCTCTTCATAGGCGGCCTCGATCATATCCATGCAGATCTTGGAGTCGAAGTCAAAGCCCTGATAGTCGTTGTGGATCTTCAGGCCGATCAGGCCCCAGCGGCGGAATTGGCGCAGCTCCTCACGCCATTCCTTCAGTTCCGGGTGCAGGCAGCCGAAGGAGGCAAAGCCGGGCGTGGCGGCGACACGGGCGGCAAATTCGTTGCAGGACCGGGCCTTGGCCGGATTGGTGCAGACCGGGTGGTTGACGCACAGCACCACCCCTTCCCGCCGGGCCGCGGCGGCCAGCTGTGGGACGTCACCGATGGTGCGGTAGGGGATCTTGCAGTACTCGTACATTTTGGGAATGGCCCGGGGAGCCACCTTTTCCGGAAACAGGTGGGTGTGAAAGTCGATGGTCTGTTCCATGGGTTATTTCCGGGCCAGTCCGTCCACCACGAAGCAGCCCAGCGCGCCGCTGAGAATGGTCTTGTAGGAATAACTCACGTTCAGGCTGTCCAGGGTGGACAGAATGCTCCGCCGCTTCTGATTGCACACGGTGACGCCGGACACCTTGCTCTCGCCGGCGGCTTCCGCCTCGTCCACCACCAGGATCAGCTGGGTGGGGCAGCGGTCCAGCAGGGCTTTCAGCTTGGCCCGGTCCAGTTCGGCCAGGGAGCCGTCCTCAGGGCGCAGATCGTCGTAATTGGCCACCAGCGTCACGCTGACGCCGCGGATCTCCAGTTCTTCAGCCAGCTCCTGGTTGTCGTCCACCATCTGGACGGAACGGGAAATGCGGCCGTTGAGGTTTTCCGCCAGCTGCCAGCAGCGGGAAGCGGTATACGCTTCGGCCAGATTGCTTTGATTCATAATCGTCCCTCCATAATTGATATCTGGTTTGTATCATCAGTATAGCGGAAAAAGGAAAGCCCGAAATGTTAGCTGACTAACATTTCGGGCTGAAAAAACAGACGACGTTTTGGGGAGGAAACGAAAAAAATCAATCAATTTCACCAGCTGCGGGGAAAAACTATTGGCCAGCTAACAATTCAGATGATTTCCGAGCTGAAATTGAGCAGCGCGTCCATGTCCAAAATGATGATCTTACCGTACCGGGTGGTGAGCCAGCCCTTGTCCTTCATGCTGTTGATGGCCTGGTTCA
>CAZRNK010000246.1:0-3923 GCA_964601435.1 uncultured Oscillospiraceae bacterium
TCTTGATGGAGTTCTTGTTGGCGCCTACGGTGCCGTCCGAGCCCAGTCCCCAGAACTTGCAGGAGATGATGTCCTTGGGGGTGGTGTCGGGATTCTCCGTAATGGGGATGGAGAGGTTGGTCACATCGTCCACGATGCCGATGGTGAAGCTGTTTTTCGGCTGCGCGGACTGGATGTTGCGGAAAGCGGAAATAATAGCGCCGGGGGTGGTGTCCTTGGAGGAGAGGCCGTAGCGCCCGCCGTAAATCTCTACGCCGTCAAACTCTGTGCCCTTAAGCGCGGAGACGATGTCCAGATACAGCGGCTCGCCCAGGGAGCCGGGCTCCTTGGTGCGGTCCAGGACGGCGATGCGCTCTACGGTCTTGGGTAGGGCCGAGAGGAGATGCTTCGTGCTGAAGGGGCGGTAGAGCCGGACCTTGATAAGGCCGACCTTTTCCCCCTTGGCAGAGAGGTAGTCCACCACTTCCTCCGCCGCCTCACACACGGAGCCCATTGCGATGAGCACGTGGGTGGCGTCGGGGGCGCCGTAGTAATTAAAGAGCTGATAGTTGGCGCCGATGCGGGCGTTGACTTCCTGCATATAGGCCTCTACCACGGCGGGGAGGGCCAGGTATTTGCCGTTGCTGGCCTCCCGGGTCTGGAAGAAGATGTCCCCGTTCTGGGCGCTGCCCCGGAGATTGGGATGGGCGGGGTTGTTGGCCCGGGCGCGGAAGGCGGCAATGGCATCCATGTCCACCATTTCCTTGAGCTCGTCATAATCCCAGACAGCCACTTTCTGCATCTCGTGGGAGGTGCGGAAACCGTCGAAGAAGTGGAGGAAGGGCATACCGCCCCGAATGGCGGACAGATGGGCCACTGCACCCAAATCCATGGCCTCTTGGGGGCTGTTGGACGAGAGCATGGCAAAGCCGGTCTGGCGGCAGCCCATGACGTCGGACTGGTCCCCGAAAATGGACAGGGCGTGTGTAGCGATGGTCCGGGCGGAGCAGTGGATTACACCCGGGAGCTGCTCGCCCGCAATTTTATACATGTTGGGAATCATCAGCAGCAGACCCTGAGATGCGGTGTAGGTGGTGGTGAGGGCGCCGGCGGTGAGACTGCCGTGTACGGCGCCGGCGGCGCCGCCCTCGGACTGCATTTCCACGACATTTACACGCTGGCCGAAAATGTTTTTCAGCCCACTGGCAGCCCACTTGTCCACATATTCTGCCATGGTGGAAGAGGGGGTAATGGGATAGATTGCCGCGACCTCCGTAAAGGCATAGGACACATGGGCGGCGGCAGTGTTGCCATCCATGGTTTTCAGCTGTCTGGCCATTTGAAACACTCCTTACGTTATTGTTATTGCAATTTTTATACACTACAGTGTGAATACTTTCATTTTACCATTATTTTTCCCCAATGTAAATCAAAAAAAGCACAATCTTTTTTGCCGAATTCAGGGGGAAATTTCAGCAAACCTACAGAGGAATGGCGTAAGACCGGAGACCCTGGAGAAAATCGCAGGTGCGCTGCGGCGAAATGCCGGAAATGACACGCTATTGCAGGCGGGCGCAAAATTCATACTTGTGCTTTTTCCAGCTCTGTACTATAATAAACTATCGTCTCACAATCCAAAGGAAAGGGGCTTTTGACAATGGTGAATATTCAAAACGAAAAGGGCTCCATCAGTATCATGAGCGACGTTTTCCGTGACATTGCCGGCAGCGCGGCTACAAACTGCTTTGGTGTCAAGGGAATGGCCAGCAAGGAAAATGGATTGGTTCAGCTCCTCCGCAGGGAGTCCATGTCCAAAGGGGTCTCCGTACATTTTGATGCGGACAGCGTTTCTATCGATTTGCACATTATTGTGGACTACGGCGTCAATATTGCCGCCCTTGCCCGCAGTATTATGGGGGAAGTCAGCTACAAAGTCTCCTCTGCCACCGGAGTTCCGGTGAAGAATGTGGATGTCTATATCGACTCCATGCTTGTCTGAAATACCCCCCGAAATTCAGGGTACTGAGGTGGTTATTCAAAATGAGAGAAATTATTGACGGCGCCGCGTTTACAGAGATGCTCCTGTGCGCCTCTGACGCGCTGGAAGCCAACAAACAGCAGATTAATGAGCTCAATGTTTTTCCCGTCCCGGATGGGGATACGGGTACCAATATGAGCCTGACCATGGGCGCGGGGGCCTCTGAGCTGCGCAAGCAGCGTCCCCAGAGCGTCACTGGCGTGGCCGACTGTGCGGCCAACGCCCTCCTCCGTGGGGCCCGGGGCAACTCCGGGGTAATTCTCTCCCTTCTGTTCCGGGGCATTTCCAGGTCCCTGAAGGGAAAGGAGGCCATGGGGGCCATTGACTTTGCCGAGGCCCTGGGAGAAGGGGTGGAGGCCGCCTACAAGGCGGTAATGAAGCCGGCTGAGGGGACAGTGCTCACCGTCTCCCGCATGGCCGCGGCTTCCGCCATGGAGTTTGCCAAGGCCGGCAGCGACATCGAGCTGATGCTGGTCTGCGCCCTGGAGTCAGCCCGGGATGCCCTGGCCGAGACAGTCCATCAGAACCCGGTGCTGGAGCGGGCCGGCGTTGTGGATGCCGGCGGCACCGGCTTTGTGGTGATTTTAGAGGCCATGTTGGCCTCGCTCCAGGGCCGGGCGGTCTCCACGGTCCCGGTGCCGGAAGCTGCGGCGGGAAAGCCCCGGGAGGGGGCGGACTTTGCCGTGTTCAGCACGGAGGAGATTACCTTCGCTTTTGACACGGTGTTTATTGTGCGCAGAACCATAGACAAGCCGCTGGACGGGCTCCGGGCTTATTTAAGCAGCATTGGGGACAGCCTGGTCATTGGCGAGAGCGATGAGGCCTTCAAGGTACATGTGCACACAGACACCCCGGGGGACGCCCTCAATGAGGCGCAGAAATATGGTACCCTGGAAGTCTGTAAAATTGAGAATATGCGCATCCAACACGATGATTTGGTGGCTGGGCGTACAGCCATTACAGCCGATGCCCTGGATGAGGACGACCATCCGGAGCGCGCCGGGGGCCAGGAGGGGCAACAGCGCAGGATTGCCCCGGCGGAGAAGCCCTATGGCGTTGTGGCCGTCTGTGCAGGGGAGGGGCTCTCTGCCCTCTTCCGGGAGCTGGGGGCGGACGCCATCGTCACCGGTGGCCAGACCATGAACCCCTCTACGGAGGATATACTCCGGGCTGTGGACGCGACGCCAGCAGAGACGGTGTTTGTCCTGCCCAACAACAAAAATATCGTTATGGCTGCGGAGCAGTGCATCCCCCTGTCGGAGGGCAAAAAGGTGGTTGTGATTCCCACCAAAACCGTTCCCCAGGGCATTACGGCCCTTCTCTCCCTGGATACATACGACCAGGAAGAGGAGATTGTCGCAGCCATGACCCAGGCTATGGAGGGGGTCCACACTGCCCAGGTTACCTATGCCGCCAGGGACAGTGAGTTTGATGGGCACTCCATCAAAGCTGGAGAGTACCTGGCCCTGCTGGACGGCGGCCTGGTGGGCAGCTATACAGATACCGAGCCGATGCTTTCCGCCCTTGTGGAGAAGCTGAAGGCCCTTGACCCGGAGCTGATTACCGTCTATTACGGGGAAGATGTCTCCCAGGAGGCGGCGGAGGCGGTTGGGGAGCAGCTGACCGCTGAATTCCCGGATGCGGAAATCAATGTAATTTCCGGCGGGCAGCCTGTCTATTATTACATGATTGCCGCCGAGTAAGAGCTTTTTTCCAGGCATAAACCTTTACGCCGGGAAATACCTCCTTTTCTTTCATCAGCAAAAGAAAAGGAAGCAAAAGAAATTTTTTCCCTTGCGAGGGGACGAGAGCGGTACTTTTCTTGCCCCTGCAAGAAAAGTACCCAAAAGAACAGGCCAAAGGGGACCCGGCTGCCAATGCCGGGTCCCCTTTGGAATCCCCCCGC
>CAZRNK010000247.1:0-3923 GCA_964601435.1 uncultured Oscillospiraceae bacterium
TGGGTACTTTTCTTGCAGGAGCAAGAAAAGTACCGCTCTCGTCCCCTCGCAAGGGCAAAAAATGTTCTTTTGACTGCTTTTCTTGAAAGCCAAGAAACAAAATCCCTATATCCTGCTGCGCCTGGCCCGCCATCTCCCGGCGCACCACCGGCACAGCGCCCACACGCCCCAGGCCGCCAATGCGCCTACTGCGGCGCCGCAGAGGACATCCGTCGGGTAATGCACCCCCACATAGACGCGGCTCAGGGCAATCAGGGCCGCGGGGAGAAACGCCCAGGCGCCTTTTTTCCCGAAAACCAGGGTCAGGGCCGTAGCTGCGGCAAAGCTGGCGCAGCTGTGCCCCGAGGGGAAGGAATAGGAGCCCAGGGGCTCTACCAGAATTTCCAGCGCCTCCAGCGTGGAATAGGGCCGCGGACGGGCCACCAGGTTTTTGATGACCAGGTTGTTGAGCGCCGTGGCCGCGGCCAGGCTCAGCCCCAGCACAACGCCCTGTTTCCGGGTGGCGGGGATGCACAGCAGCACTACCGTCACTGCAATCCAGAGCATGCCCGCTTCCCCCAGGAAGCTGGCCAGTCGCATGATGGGGGTCAGGGCATCAAAGCGGAGATGCTCCTGGACAAACAGCATAATCTGCGCGTCCAGCGCTTGTATGGCCTCCAGCACAGCGGCGTCCTCCTTTGTCCGTTATGGCTTGAGCTCAACAATCTCGTTCTCTTCCAGCACAATGTCCCGGGGGTGATACACCCGTTTCCCCGCGGGAATGAAGCCCCGCACATTGGTGAGCGGGAACACCCAGGAGTGGTGGCCGATGTGGGTGCCGGGCTGGGTGACGGCGTTGGCCCCCAGCCGGGCGCTGTCCCCCAGGACACAGCCGAAAAAGCTGTCTTGCAAATCAATTTTCTCCCCGTCCAGCTTCAGGGTAGCGTTGGACTGGTCAAACTTCCGGTTGGCAGTAATCACGCCGCTGCCAATCCGGGCGCTGGCCCCCAGGACGCAGTCCCCGGCAAAAGCCAGGGAGGCCACTTTGGCCCCGCCGAAGAGGACACAGTGCTTCACCTCGCTGCCGTGGCCCACGCTGCACCCGTCTGCAAGGATGGTGCCCGGCCGGATGATGGCCCCCGGCATCAGCTCGCAGTTCTCGCCGATGTACACCGGCCCCATGATGGTGACGTCGTTATAAATCACTGACCCGGCCCCGATATAGTAATTGCCGTGGAGGTTTGGGGCATCGCCCCGGATTTCCCCATGGTTTTCCTTTACGTCTTTTTCCACCAGCAGGCGCTGCAGGTAGGGCTTGGCCCGGGCCAGAAGCTCATAGGTCTCCGTAATACCGTCAAAGTAGTCCGGGAAGGGGAATTTCTCCAGGTGCTGAAAATAATACGAAATCTTTGTGGACATAGTCTCACCTCAATATTCATAGATTCCGCCGCCGATAAACTCCCGGAGGAGGGCAGCGGGGGCAACAAGGCCGCTGTCAATGGGCACGAACCGCTCCAGGGCGGGCAGGATGCTGCGCAGCTCCTCATAGCGCTCGGTGCCCTCGGGCACCTGGCGGAACAACGGCTCTGCAATGTCCCGCAGTACCCCCACCTCATAGGGGAAGGAGGAGTCAAACTGGTAGTCCGCCTTGTCCTTGAAGGGGGAGATGTTGGCCTTTTCCCCCCGGCGGACGTTGGCCCAGAGGCTCATGGTATAGGCCGGGTCCGCCCCGCGGAACAGGTGGTCGCGCACTGTGCGGCGCATCAGGCGCATCCAGGTCCCCTTGAACACCAGGGTGTCCCCGTCCATAACGTTGCTCCGGGCGCTGATGTAGAGCTTGAAAGCCTCCGGGTGGGCCTGGGTAATGGCGTCATTCAGGGCGTGGATACCCTCAAAGATGGCAATCTCATCCTTCTTCAGCCGAAGGGACATGCTGGGCTCAATGACCCGCATCTGCCGGGCGAATTCATACTTGGGGACGAAAATCCGCTTCCCCTGGCTCAGCATGGAGAAATGCTCATTGAGCAAATCCATATCCAGGCATTTGGGACTCTCCAAATCCAGCTCTCCTTCCGGCGTCCGGGGGGCGGTGGCAGGGTCCACAGTGCGGAAATAGTTATCCATAGAGATGCTGTGGGTGGTGACGCCCCGGCGCTCCAGCTCCTCCTCGATTTTCATGGCTGTGGTGGTCTTGCCGCTGCCGGAGGGGCCGGAGAGGAGCACAATGGGGCTGTGGGACATATTGCCGATAATCTTTTCCGCCGCCGTCTCAATTTTCTTTTTGTAGAGGGCGTCGCATGCTTCCAGGAACCCTTTGGGGTCCTCCGTAGCGTGTGCGTTAATTTTCGCGAGCTGATAGGCCATGGTAAAACTCCTTTATTTTTTCTTTGTCCTCCAGCAGCCGGGGCAGCTTCTGGATGTATTCTTTTGGGTACTTGGGATTGAAGAGCCGCTCAATCCGGCCCGTACCGGTAACCAGCTTGGTGGAGGCCCCGCCGCCCAGGGAGAGGATGGAGCACAGCTCCTCCATCATGCAGATATTGTAGAGGTTCTCCTCCCCCGGCAGGGCCCAGCCCACATTCTCAAAGCCGCCGGACATGAATTTCTGCCGGTAGAGGTAATAGGGGACATAGCCTCCCCGCCGGAGGGCTGCGCCGGCATAGTCCAGCATCTCCCCCACTGCCGCGGCGTCCGGGATGGGCGTGCCCTCCAGGGTTAGCCGGCTCCCCTTTTTCAGGGACAGGGTGTGGACTGTGACATTCTCCGGAGCCTGGGCCAGGACAGTGTCCAGGCTGGCGGCAAAACCCGCCGGGCTGTCCCCAGGCAGGCCCGCAATTAAATCCATATTTACGGCAAAGCCCCCCACAGCGCGCACCGTATCCAGGGCGCGGAGCACATCCGCCGCCGTATGCCGCCGGCCAATGGCAGCGAGGACCGCGTCGTCCATGGTCTGGGGATTGACGCTGACCCGGCGGACCCCCCAGGCGCGGAGCACCTGGAGCTTCTCCGCCGTAATGGTGTCCGGCCGGCCGGCCTCCACAGTATAATCCCGAAGGCTGGACAAGTCAAAGCGCTCCGCCAGGCGCCTGCACAGGGCGTCCAGCTGTGCCGCCGAGAGGGTGGTGGGCGTCCCGCCGCCCATATAGACAGATATGACGCGCAGCCCCGCTTCATGCACTGCCCGGCCCAGGGCGTCAATTTCCTGCTCCAGCGCCTCCAGGAATGGGGGAATCAGGGCCATGCTCTTCTCCACTGACTGGCTGACAAAGCTGCAGTAGGCACAGCGGGTGGGGCAGAAGGGAATGCCCACATACAGGCAGACGTCCCGCTTTTCCAGCGCCCGCTCCGCCGCCAGGGAGGCCCGGGCCGTGTCCAGGCACAGCTGTGCCCGCTCCGGCGATACGTCGTACAGGCGGCAAAAATGGCGCACCGCCTCTTTTTCCGGCGTCCCTGCGGCCAGGTCCATGGAGAGGAGCTTCGCCGGGCGTATGCCCGTCAGCGCCCCCCACACAGGCCGCCGGCCAGTGGCCCGGATGGCCGCCCGGTAGAAGGAGAGCTTCACCGCCCGCTGGCAGAGCCGGTCCTCCATGAGCGCATCTGTAAAGTCAGCGCAGCGCACCCGGGCCCGGCCTGTGTACACCTGCCCGCCCAGTCGGAGGGTACAGACCGCCGTGACATACTGCGCCCCCCGATGGAGGGCGCTCTCGGCCGCGTCTCCCGCCTCCGGCCCGTCGGGATATACAGGCCGCTCCTGGGGGAACATAGTCAGGAGGATTTGCTCCAGGGCGTATTTGTAGTTGTGATGATACATGTATAGTTTCATGGTACCAGCATACCCCCAAAACCCGCTTCCGTCAAGTCGGGAACTGCCCGCGGCGCTTTTCCCCCGGCATATCCACGATTTTTCCCAGGTTCTGTACAGAATCCCCGAAATTTTTCCGGGG
>CAZRNK010000248.1:0-3904 GCA_964601435.1 uncultured Oscillospiraceae bacterium
GCTGATGCAGGACGCCGGTGTGCCCCGGGGCAATTATCTGTCCGCCGGCTTTGACGTGGCCGGGTTCCTGGCCTCCTCCGGCGCGGCTGTCCGCCCCTTCTATCAGGTGGATGGGGAAATCAAGTTCGGCTTTATAGAGGAAGGCTTCCGGGATTATCTGGAGATGGCCCATGCATGGTATGAAGAAGGCCTCATCTACCCCGACTTCTATTCCCTCACCGGCCGCCGGGGCGCCGACCCTGATACCGTAGCCTCCGGCGCCGCTGCCATCTGGTATGACGACCGGGAAAACATGCCCACCCACGAGAACAATATCGGAGTCGCCGACAGCGTATGTGCGATTCCGGATGCCCGGCAGAACGCAGATGACGTAACCCACCTGGGCGAGTTCGGCAGCGTTGTCAGCACCATGTCCTGCTGCGTGATTACTACTGCCTGCGCAAATCCGGAACTGGCAATCAGTTATATGGATTTCTATTTCTCGGACTACGGGGCGGAGATTGCCAACTACGGTGTAGAGGATTTGACCTATGCCCGCAATGACGACGGCTCCCTCGCCTACACAGAGCTGATATACGCCAACCCCGAGGGGATGGGCGCCCGGGTGGCCCGTTTCGTCTATATCATCGACGGCAGCCCTTACTATGTAAATGAGCTGGTTCTGGAGGATACCTTTGCAGAGAATGTCGCCGCGGCAGATAACATCTGGAGCGAAAACACCACCAACGAATATATAATTCCTGTGGGCGTCAATATGACGGCGGAGGAAAACTCCAGCTTCTCCACCACCTTTGCCGATATCCAGACCTACTGTTCGGAGATGGTTCTGCAATTTATCATCGGGGATGTGTCCCTGGATGAGTACGACAGCTTTGTCCAGCAGATTTACAGCCTGGGCATTGAGACCTGCCTGGAAAATTACCAGGCCGCCATGGACCGCTTCCTGGCAAAATAAATAGCACAAAGACACCTCAGGCCCCTGATTTTCCATCAGGGGCCTGAATCTTTTTTACCCCTTTGCGTATTCTCTCACAGGGAACCTGAGCAAAAATGCAATAGCCAGGATGGGGTTTTCCCCTGTCAAAATCTTGAATGCCGCCGCCTTTTCGTTTATGCTTATAGATAGCGTATCATTGCTGCAGAAAAGGAGGCAACACAATGAATTCTTACCCCTACGCCGATATTTATTTCAAAAAATCCCCGGACCTCTCCTGCTCCAAAGCCTACAACGGCTTTCAGCCGGAGACGAAAATCCTGCCCAAAGGACACAAAATGTACGAGACGCGCCTGGCCCTCCCCTGCGATATCATCTATGAGCGGGACGTGGCCATTGTCCTTCGGGACGGCACTACAATTTACGCCGATATTTTCCGGCCTGTCACCGAGGAAAAAGTGCCGGCCATCCTCTCCATCAGCCCCTTTGGGAAGAATGTTGCCCCCGGTTCCAGCTGTGACGAGGGGCACAGCAGCGTGCAGTTTCATATTCCCACGGGTACCCTCTCCGGCTATCAGAAGTTTGAGGCGGTGGACCCCGCTTATTGGTGCAACCACGGCTACGCCGTTTTGAACGTAGACTCCCGGGGCATCAACAGCTCGGAGGGCAACGCCTGCTATTTTGGTCCCCAGGATGCCGCCGATGGATACGACATCGTGGAGTGGACCGCCGGGCGGGACTGGTGCAGCGGGGCTGTGACCATGGCGGGGAACTCCTGGCTGGGCATCAACCAGTGGTATGTAGCCTCCGCCCAACCGCCCCACCTGACCTGCATCGCCCCCTTTGAGGGACACGGAGACATGTATAACGACGAATATGTCCGCGGCGGCATCCCCCACCTCCATGTCACCCGGGTGGACCTCTCCCCCGGCGGGCTGGGCAAGGAGGAGGACCTCTACCGCATGGTTCAGGAATATCCCCTCTGGAACAGCTATTGGGCGGACAAGCGGGCCAAATTTGCCGACGTAGTCTGCCCTGCCTATGTCACAGCCAGCTACACCAACGGCTGCCACTCCCACGGCACCTTTGAAGGCTGGCGCTCCATCTCTTCCAAGGAGAAGTGGCTCCGGATTCACAACACCCAGGAATGGACGGATTTGTATGCTCCGGAGAGCGTGGAGGATTTGCGGAAATTCTTCGACTACTATATGAAGGGCATTGACAACGGCTGGCCGGACACCCCCAAGGTCCGCATGTCTGTCCTAGACCCCGGCGGCAAAGACATCGTCGGCCGCCCGGAAACCGCCTTTCCCCCGGAGCGCATGGTGCGCACCACCTATTATCTCAATGCCGAAACCCGGAAGCTGGAGTCCGCTCTGCCGGCAGCAGAAGCCTCTGTGGAATATAACGCAGACTGCAGCGGTGCCTTTGAGGAATATACACGAGAGGCGCAGAAGAAGATGGGCCCCTTCTCCGAGGTCCCTGTCCCGGACGAGGCAGAGCTGCGTCTGGAGGACCGGCTTGTCACCTTCTCCATCACCTTCCAGGAGGACACGGAGATTTCCGGTTACATCCGCCTGAAGCTGTGGATGGAGGTGAAGGGACATGACGATATGGACATTTTCATCCGCGTCCTGAATCTGGACGCAGCGGGGAACCGCCTGTCCCATGACTGCTATATGCAGCCCTACTCCGGCCCCAGCAACAAGCTCCGGGTCTCCCACCGGAGGCTGGACCCCCAGCGGACAGTAGGGGATGACCTGGCCTATACCCATCTGGCCGAGGAAAAGCTCTCGCCCGGGGAAATTGTGCCGGTGGAAATCAGTTTCTGGCCCACCTCCCTGCTCATCCACAAGGGGGAGCAGCTGGTTATCCAGATTGCCAGCTACGACGATATGGGGCCCATGGGCATCGGCTATCCTACACCCATCTGCAACAACCGGGGCACCCACATTCTCCACACCGGCGGCAAATATGACAGCCATGTGATTCTCCCCATCGTGCCGGAAAAATAACGTCAAATACCCCGCAGGCGGGCAGAGAAATCTGCCCGCCTGTACAGCTTGTCAAAAAAGTCCCTGCGCATATGTTTTTTGACAGTCTCCACATTTCAAGCCACAGCATATAAAATGGCCCATGTTAAAACCCATTGCTTTACAATGGCCGCGGCATCCTCTACAATGTTTGTCAGGATGGTGATACCACTATGTTGGGAGACAATATCAAAAAATACCGCAGGGAAAAAGGTTATACGCAGGAGGAGCTGGCGGCCATGCTGCACGTCGTCCGCCAGACGCTGTCCAAGTGGGAAAACAATCTGTCTGTACCGGATGCAGAGGTCCTCGTCGGGATTTCCAAAGCGCTGGATGTCCCGGTCAGCACACTGTTGGATATACCCCTGGATACGCCGGCGGCAGACCTGGCCGCCGAACTGGAAAAGGTCAATGCGGAACTGGCGCAGCGCAATTTACAGCTGCAAAGGCATGTGCTTGCCGGGCGGAAACGGGGGCTCATTCTCTTCCTCTCCTTTGCCGCCCTGCTTGCTGCTAGCATTGTCCGCACCCCTTCCGTGTCGCTGGCCGCTGTGGGCATCTGCATTATGCTGGCGCTGTTTATCCTGTACAGAAATCTGCCCCTCCTCTCTGCACGTCCCCTCTCGGCTGCACAGATGAAAATCCTAAAAGCCGCAACCATATTCAGCGCCGCCCTTTGTGGTGCTGCGTTCATTTTTTGCGGATTGCTCCAGGCAAAAATCATTGTACTGACGGAGCGGCAGGAAAGCTATCTGCTTGTGGGCATTTGTTCATGCGTATTCCTCTTTTTCGGGGCACTCTCCCCCCGCCTCCCATTCCAGCGGCACACCGGCCTTCGCCTGCCGTGGACGGTATGGGATGAAGAAACATGGAAGCTGGCCCATAAAATTATCGGCATCATCGCGCTGCCAATTACGCTGCTGTACCTCGCTGCCGC
>CAZRNK010000249.1:0-3895 GCA_964601435.1 uncultured Oscillospiraceae bacterium
TTTTCTGTTATGTACTGCTTGCCGTATATGGCGTCATTGAGAAGGTCTGCCAACAGGGACAGGCCCAATCCGTCCGGCAGCAGGTCCGGGCCGTCGGCCCAGATGCGATAGTCGGTGGAGCAGAGCTGGGCCAGCTGCTCACGCGAACCAGTCGCCCAGGAGCATCAGTTTTCCGATCCGGCGGATGGTCAAAATATCCTCCCGCTGGACACTGGACCACTGGGTGCCATCATACCAGCTGTTGTCGCTGAAAAAGACATATCCGCCGTCCGGGCCAAAGGCGTCGTTGCCAAGATAGGCGGTGTAATCCGCATCCAGGCCGAACAGGTTGGCGATGGTGGGGGCCACATCCAGGCTGGAGGTGACTTTGTCCACCTGTGCCGTATGGGCGCCGCCGTCGTAAATAAACCAGTTGGTGTGGGCCAGCTGGTTATAGGTGTCCACACCCTTGATTTCCATATTCAGCTGGTCGTCCAACATATAGTAGTTGTAGTGGTCGGCGTAAAAGATCAGGACGGTGTTTTCCATCAGCCCATCCGCCTCCAGACGCTCCACCAGCTTCTGGATGAACAGGTCGGTTTCCATGGCGTGGGCCACAGCGTAGACGTAATTGCCATCGGTACGGGTGGCGGCGGCCTGTGCTTCCTCCGCATGGGCAAGGTAAATCTGGTTCGTTTCCCCATAGGGGCCGTGGCCGGAATAGGTGATAACAAAGGAGAAGAAGGGCTCCTGTCCCGTCATCTCTTCGTAGCCGTTGATCAGGTACCGGTCCAGCGTATAGTTTTCCATCCCCATATCGCTGCCGGACCAATACTCATCATAGCCCAGGTTTTTATGAACGGCTTCCCGGTTATAGATGCTCCCCTCGCTGCCGTGGAAGGATTGCGCGGTATACCCCGCCTGGCGGAACAGGTTGGCCAGGGAATTGGGGAAGGCGTTTTGGGTATAGACGGTTGTGGAGACACCGCTTTCCGCAGGCAGGAGGCCGCTGTTGACCATAAACTCCGTATTGAAGGTGCCTGCGGTGATGTAGGCAGGCGTATAGTGCTGGGTAAAGTCAATGCTCTGTTCCTTCAGGGCCCACAGGTTGGGCATATATTCCTCGGTGAGCATCCAGGTGTCAATGGCCTCCAGCTGAACTAAAATCAGGTTTTTTCCCTCCAAAAGGCCGGACATCTCGTTTTCCTCATGGCTTTTTTCGGCCTGCCAAGCGGCAATTTCCGCCGCCTCACTGTCGGAAATGTGCGTTCCGCCGATGTTGAGGGCCTTGGTCAGATCCCGGAAGGTGTATTGATACAGCCCCAGCATGGACAGGCAGGCCCGGCTGTCGGAAAAGTCCTCATAGAGGAAGGCCGGGTCGCTGTTCTGATCCCAGATGATGGTGTTGCTGCTCTGACCCAGAATGGCATAGCGGGTGACCAGGATCAGCGCCAGCCCCGCCACGGCAATGGCGGCGGCTTTGAATTTGGGCCGCTCCCGCGGCGTCAGCACGGCGGCCAGCACCACCACCAGGAAGCACAGAAGAATCCAGGCCAGCAGCACCTTGCGGATGATCAGGTAGGAGGCGTCGGCAAAGGCGGCGCCGTCCCCGGCAAAGGCGATGTCGGAAAAGGAAAAGAATTTCCGAAACATGTTGATGAAGATGCCGTGAACGACGGCCAGCAGCGCCGCCGCCAACCCCACCAGGATCATGTAAATGCGCCGGGCCAGCCCGGGCAGCAGCACCGCCACACCGGTCAGCAGCAGGGACCAGCCCAGGGTGAAGGGCATCAGCTTCAGGGTGGTCACCAGTCCCACGGTCTGGGCAAAGCGGCAGATCCAGCGAAAGCCCAGATCCAGCGCAATCAGGCTGCACCAGAAAAAGAACAGGTGAAGCCAGGGCGCCAACCGGGGCAGACGCGCAGCCACGGCCTGGTACAGGCGGCTGCCGGAATGGGACAAGGGCACAAACTTTTTCATAAGAGAACTCCTTTGCCAAAAGCGAAACATAGGGGGCGGACAGGCCCTATTTTCTAAAGAATCACAGATTTTTTCAACGGATACAGCAGCTCGACTTTGCTCAGGAGGCGCTGTCAAAATGCTGGGAGCGGTAGTATTCCAGCCAGCGGAACCGCTCAACCAGCTCCTGCTCCTGGTCGGTCAGCGTATTGGTCAGGCGGCCGTCCGCCGTAACATAGCTGCCGCTGTCATGGATGACGGGCAGGGCCTGGTAAATGGGGGCGATGGCCTGCATATAGGCGTCGCCCGCCCAGCCCAGCTGGTCGAACAGGTGACCCATCAGGAAGCAGGGGGACAGGTCGGGACCCTCGCCGGTGAAATCAAAGTCCAGCACCGCCTTGGCCGCATCGTTGGCCCAGATGAGATACCGGGTGGACCAGTAGTTGTAGAAGCCTTCCTCGGTGGACTGATCCAGGTTGACGCCCAAAGCCTCATAGACCGAGTTGCCGTTGCCCAGCCAGGGCATGTGGTCGCCGAACACCACCAGGACAATGGGCTCGTCGCAGGACCGGAAGGCGTCCACCATGTCGCTGAGGTACGTTTGCGTATTCATAACGGAGCCAAGATAGTTGGCCAAAATGTACCGGGTCGCCTCGTCCAGATCGTAGTTGGCGATGTAGTCGTCCACCTCGCCCCACCAGCACACGTCGGTGTCATAGGGACCGTGGCCCTGGTAGGACACGGAGAAGGAAAATTGGGGCACTCCGCTGCTCAGCCGTTCCAGCAGGTCGGCGGTCAGCTCCGGAAAAAAGACGCTGTCAAACGCCACGCCGCCGCCGGTGAAATCGGTGTAATAATTTTCCACAAAGCGGTAGCTGTCAAAGCCCAGATAACTGTTGATGTTCAGCCGGTTGTAGAACCATTCATAACAGGGGTGGTCGCCGGAGGTCTGGTAGCCCTGATTTTTGAAATACCAGACATAAGAACTGGTGCTGCTTCGCCAGTTATACTGAGTGGCCATGCCGGTCAGGAACGCCCGCTCCGTGTTGACGGTGCCTCCGGCAAAGATGTTGGTCACCAGGTTTCCGGTGTAGCTCTCATCCTCCAGCGCGTGGTAAACGGCGTAGGCATCCTGAGTAAACTCAATGCTGTCAAAGCCGGAAAAGTCGGCAAAGGCCTCCAGCATGACGCCTACGAAGTTGACTTTCTGGTTTTCCGGAATATCCCCAGCCTCATATTGTGCCAGAAGAGCCTCGGTTTCGGCCTCATCATAGCCATCGGGCGGAGAGGGGAATGCGTCGGCAGAGGAATAGAGGAACGGATAGAGGTTCCCGCGGGAAATGTACAGATGGGTGGACGACCACTGGCTGAGGTAGTCCAGGTTGTTGGCAGTCTTGGCATACAGGCCGGAACTGAGATAGGGCCGGTATCCCAGAAGGACGGCGGCCAGGACAATGACCCCGGCGGCAATCCGCACTTTGCCGGCGGGTTTGCCCCGGACGGCGAAAAACAGGATGAAAAATCCCGCGGCGAAACAGACCAGTGCGAGGATCAGCTTCCAGTCCAGAAACAGATGGTACTGACCGGCCATTTTTCCGGCCTCGCCTAAAATCAGCAGGTCGGCAAACAGCACCGGGTCGTCCCGGAATGTGATCTTGTAGTAGTTGCCAAAGGCCAGGGCCAGGGTGGGCAGCGCCCCGAAAAGGTAAGCTGCCCAGGGCCGGCCGGTGATTGCCCAGCCCAGAACCATCAGCGCCAGGACGGGCAGAAAGTTCAGCGCAAAAATCAGCGGATGGCGGAAATAGCCCACAAAAATGGCCAGCCGGTAGCTGCCCGTGGCCAGCAGCAGGGAGACGGTGGTGACGCCCAGGGCGGCGCACAGCAGCATCAGGCCGTTCCACAGCCAGAAAACGGCGCGGCGGCGGCGGGACAACGAGGGCTCCGGCCGGCGCTGGAA
>CAZRNK010000250.1:0-3892 GCA_964601435.1 uncultured Oscillospiraceae bacterium
CCCGGCTGCCGGATCCTCATTGACGATGGGCTTATCGAGCTGGAGGTAAAGGAAATCCGGGGCCAGGATATCCAATGTACGGTGGCCACCGGCGGGGAGCTCTCCAGCAACAAGAGCATCAACATCCCCGACGTGCCCATCCACCTCCCCTCCCTGACGGAGAAGGACAGGGAGGATTTGCGCTTCGCTGTGGAGCAGGACTTTGACTTCGTAGCGGCCTCTTTCGTGCGCAAGGCCGCCGACGTGGAGGATATCCGCGCCTGTCTCCGGGAGTTCGGCGGCGAGCATATCCGTATCATCTCCAAGATTGAAAACCGGGAGGGCGTGGACAACCTGGAGGAAATTATCGCCGCCAGCGACGGGCTCATGGTGGCCCGGGGGGATTTGGGCGTGGAGATTCCCGCCTATGAGGTGCCCATCCTCCAGAAGAAGATGATTAAAAAGACCCGCATGGCCGGCAAGCCTGTTATTACGGCCACCCAGATGCTCGACTCCATGATTCGCAATCCCCGGCCCACCCGGGCGGAGGTCTCGGACGTGGCCAATGCGGTTTTTGACGGCACCAGCTGCGTCATGCTCTCCGGGGAGACGGCATCGGGCAAATATCCCCTGGAGGCGGTGGAGACCATGGTGGACACCATCCAGGCGGCCGAGCGGGCCACGGACTACTGGAGCCGGTTCCGCCGCTCAGAGTTCCAGCCGGGGCGCTCGGTCAACGACGCGGTCACCCACACCTGCTGCCTGACGGCCATGGACTTGGCCGCCGACGCCATTTTGACCCCCACCCAGACGGGGCACACGGCCCGGATGATTTCCCGGTTCCGCCCGGCATGTCCCATTGTGGCCTTCACCACCACGGAGCGGGCTCGGCGGCAGCTGGCCATCTCCTGGGGGGTAAAGCCCCTGCTGGCGGGCTATGTGGACTCCACAGACCGGCTCTTTTCCATGTGTGTCCAGACGGCCCTGAAGGAAGGGGTTGTGGAGAGCGGGCAGATGGTGGTCATCACCGCCGGCATTCCCATTGGCCGCGCCGGGAGCACCAATCTCATCAAAGCACAGGTAGTTTGAGGACAGAAAAGGAAAGAAAAATTTCAGGAGGGAAACCGGGATTGAAAACCGGATTCCCTCTTGTTATTTTTCCGGAAAGCTGCCCCGGAACAAAGTGCGGGCCGCGCCTGTGCGCATGGAGAAAACCAGATGGCGTCCAGCCTGCCCAGGACAGGCAAATGGGCAAAATCCGACAGGCAGGGCTGGGGGCTTTTGTGAAAATTGCTAAAAAACAGACAGACTTTTTTGGAGAACTCCCCCTTGACCCTCAAGCTGGTTTAGGTGGTATACTTACAGTGAAAATTTGTAGCAGATTGGAGGAATCTTCATGGCTTATACCACCGAGCAGCTCCTGGAGCGCTGGGAGGACGTACACGAGATTGAAAACATGATGGGCCGCCGGGCCTTTTTCGACCTCCTGGTGCGTGACCAACAGGTGTTCGAGGAGATGTGGAGCCATCAGGACCCCTGCCTGGGCCTGAACAATGGCTATTACAAGGGCTATGACGCCGTGGCGGGCTATTTCAAGGGTCTCCACGACCTGTATCTCCGCCGGGCGGAGCTGGCCAAGACCGCCTATCCCGATGAATTGGGCGGCAAGGCGGCCGAGGATTTGATTGGCGTGGGCGGGCTCCACTTCGACAACCTGACCACCCCCGTCATTGAGCTGGCGGAGGACCGCCAGACGGCCAAGGGCCTGTGGTACATGCTGGGCGGCCAGGTGGACTTTGGCGTCTCCGGCCGGGAGACAGAGATGTGCTGGGGCCGCATCGGCGTGGACTTCATCAAGGAAGACGGCGCCTGGAAAATCTGGCACATGGTCATCGCCCTGGACATCGACACGCCCATGGGTACCTCCTGGGCAGAGCCGGCGCCGGAAAAGGCGGCCGACCCCGTGTTCGGCGCCCTGGCGGATGTCAAGCTCCCCGAGCCCAATGTGCCCCGCACAGTCCATGAGCTGTGGCACAGCCGGCGGCAGCTGAAGGCGTTCCCGCCGGTGCCCAAGGCGTACAAGACCTTTGCAGAGACCTTCAGTTACGGTGTTTGAGGAGGTGTTCCCATGAGAAAGTTTACAGATGCGGAAATGATGCAGCGGGTGTATGACGTCTATGAGATTAAAAACCTCATGGGCCGCCACGCCTATTACCACGCCTATGATATGCACGAGGAGGAGATTGACGAGCTCTGGGTGAAGAAGCCCGAGAACCAGGCCACCGCCTCCTTCGGCCAGAACTGGGGCTATCAGGTGGGGCTGGATTTGATTCGGGAGAACTATGCCACCAAGAACCGCCTCCAGCGCCAGAAGGACTTGGATGCCCTGTGCGCGGCCGACCCCTCTGTGGCCAACACCCGGGAGAACCACGCCATCGGCAGCATGCTGATGCACTGCCTCACTGCCCCCTATGTGGAGGTGGCGGAGGACGGCCAAACGGCCCAGGGCCTCTGGTATGCCCCCGGCCAGGTGACCGTGGCCCATCCCGACAAGGTGGACGCCATGTACATGTATGAGCGCTATGGCGTGGACTTCATCAAGGAAGATGGGGAGTGGAAGATTTGGCACCTGTTCATCGGCACCGACTTCGCCATTGAGCCGGGCCACGATATGACCAAGGAGCCGGTGGATACCCCCGAGTTTGATTTGAATGACGAGGACGAGTCCACCAACCTGAATCTCACCTATGCCTTTGAGGCCTATACCTCCCGGTATAACTACAGCCACTACCCCGCCATTCCGGACCCCTATGCCACATTTGCCGACACGGTGAGCAACGGCCCCGAGGGGAACCCCAAATTCAAAAAATTCAAAGAGGAGGCGTGAGGAAATGACAATTTCTGAAAGAATCCACAGAGCCAACGGCGCCGTCGAGTGCGAGAAGGTCATGTCCCGCCACGTCTATTACCACGCCGCCGGCATCCATCGCCAGGAGATTGAGGAGTTCTGGACCAAGAGCGACGAGTGCACCTGGGCCCACAACTTCGGCCAGATGGGAGACAAGGCCAACTATATTAAAAATTACGCGGACAACCAGGAGAAGGATACCCGGGAAGTCTTTGACCAGGTGGCCAAGGTCTACCCCGAGGTGCTCGACCCCGAGAATGTCCCCGATTACCGGGCCATCTGCGAGGAGGCCATGCACTTCACCGTCAGCCCCGTGGTAGAGGTGGCCGAGGACGGCCAGAGCGCCAAGGGCCTCTGGTATACCCCGGGCTGCATCTTCTCCACCCTCAACCCCCAGCAGGCCCGGGAGGGCACCTGGATTTGGGAGCGCTATGGCGCGGACTTCGTCTATGAGGACGGCAAGTGGGTGTATAAGAACCTGAAGGTCTGCTGCGATTTGAACGGCCCCATGGATTTGCCCAACTGGCCGCTGATGGAGCGCCCGCCCATGCCCGAGCCCGCCGAGGGCGAGGACGCACCCCCGCCGCCGGGCGGCGGGATGGACATCACCTATCCCGGCCCCCTGCATTTCGACGCCACGCCCACCCAGACGCCCCAGGCGCGGCCCTTTATCCCGGTGCCGTACCGCACCTTCTCGGAGACCTATCCTCTGTCCACCCTCACCGGGCGGTATGAGGAAGAGGCGAAATAACCGCGCTTTTCCGGGACATAAGCTCCCTCGGCTCCGGGGGAGCTTACGTCCGCCAGCTTGTCAAAAAAGTCCCTGTCGGGTCTTTTTTGCCTGCGCTTTGCCGCCGAGCATTTTCAAGGGCTAAAATGCCGCTTCGCTCAAAAAGTCCTGATATAGCAGGACTTTTTGACGGCGGCTGATATGATTCGAGGCGGGCTTTGCCCCCTCGAGCTCCCCCGCTGTATGCGTAAAAATGTCCCTGGCGCATATGTTTT
>CAZRNK010000251.1:0-3881 GCA_964601435.1 uncultured Oscillospiraceae bacterium
GCGCCAACGTCGCTGTTTTATATTACAGAAGAGGGCTATCTAACGCCGCCCACCATCGCATTTTTTGAGCGGAAAGCGAAGGGCGGAGCCGCGGTTGTCACCCTCGGCGAGTCCATTGTCCATTCCGCAACCGGGAAATCTATGACCCGCCAGATATGTTTAGACGACCCGGGGTGCCTGCCTCCTCTGGCGCTGCTGGCCAACGCCATTAAGCGCCACGGCGCCATTCCCAATATTGAGCTGTCCCACGGCGGGAAATATGCCGGGCTCGCCAGCTTAAACGGCGCAGACACAGGCGGCAGAACCGCCTACGGCCCTGTGCATGAGGTGACGCCCCAGGGCGAGGTTCAGGCGTACCCTGAGGATTTGCTGCTGGAGGTAATTGACGCCTTTGGAAAAGGCGCTGCCGTCGCTAAAAAGGCAGGATTCCAGATGGTGATGCTCCACGCCGGCCACGGCTGGTTTTTCGGGCAATTCCTCTCTCCGCGCACGAACACCCGGACGGACCGGTTTGGCGGCAGTTTGGAGAACCGGGCCCGCGTCCTGATGATGGCCCTGGATTCAGTCCGGGCGGCAGTGGGTCCGGGCTTCCCAATCGAAGTGCGGATTAGCGGCGATGAGTTTACCGAGGGCGGAACAACACTGGCAGACAGCATTGAACTGGCCAAATTGCTGGTAGGTAAATGTGACATCCTGAATGTCTCCTGTGGCCTCCATGAAAACCTGGAGCTGTTTGTGCGCGCTCATCCGAACATGTTCTTGGAGCCGGGTTGCAATGTATATCAGGCCGCTGCTATTAAACAGGCGGTTCCTCAGCTGCTCGTCTCCACCCACGGCGGACTGGACAATCCAGAGCAGATGGAGCACATCCTCGCTAGCGGTCAGGCCGACATTGTGGAAATGGGCAGAGGGCTCCTGGCAGACCAGTATTTTCCGGAAAAATGTATGTCCGGGAGGGAAAAGGAGATTGTTCCCTGCCTGCGTTGCAGCAGCTGCCTGTCCCAGTCTGCCACCAACGGCACAACCATGTGCGTAGTAAATCCGGTAGTGGGGAACGAATTTAATGACGATATCCTTTGGGGTATTCCTACCACGAAAAAAAGAGTCCTTGTGGCGGGCGGCGGGCCGGCCGGTATGGAAGCGGCTATCACGGCGGCCAAGCGCGGCCATGACGTCATCCTTTGCGAAGCAACTGACAAATTGGGCGGCTCCCTCAACTTTGCTCAATACGTAGACTTTAAATACGATTTGTATCGCTTCGAACAGGTGCTGGAATACAACCTGAAGCGCGCCGGTGTGACGGTGCTAATGAACGTATCCGTAACACCGGAACTGGTGGACGAGTTCCATCCGGACGTTTTACTTGTGTCTACAGGCGCAAAACCCATCATTCCACGTATCGAAGGTATTAACGGCAAAAATGTCATGCTCGCATCCATGGTCTATGGGCACGAGGAGGAAATTGGCCAGAAAGTGGCCATTCTTGGCGGCGGCCTGGTAGGCTGCGAAACAGCCGCGCATTTGGTCCGGCTGGGCAAGGAAGTTACCATGGTGGAAATGCGCGATGACGTCGCGGTAGATGCGCCGCTGTTCCATAAGGTCGCCATTGATGTCGAGCTGCGGAAAGGAACAAAAGTCTGGACCGGAATGACCGGTAAAGCCATAAGCGAGCAGGGCCTGATTTGTGTAGATAAGGAGGGCAAAGAGCATCTGGCTGAAGCCGAAACGGTTATCAACGCCGTAGGCTTCCACAGCAACAATCCGGAGAGTGAAGCCCTTCGCTACGCTGCACCCATTGTCAAATTCCTGGGCGATGCTGTACGTCCGGGCAAAGTATCTGACGCCCTTCAGAATGGATATTATATGGCACTGGATATTTAACGAAAGCAGCTTCTCATAAATACGATTTTCTGCCAGCAAGGATGACACTTGCTGGCAGTTTTTATGCCGGCTGATGTGTATAGAGATGGAGTTCCCACAACCTACCCAGAGGCAGGGAGAAAAACCCTGCTTTCCCGTCTGAACTGGATTTGGTACGCAACCGTTGTAAGGGCGGCACAGGCCGTCCAGGCGGCCGGCCCAGCAATGCAGATGGCTGTATAGCCGAGGGTACCGCCCAGCAGCAGAGGGACAGCGGCCCGTCCCACCAGTTCTAGAAGGCCGCCCAGCATGGGGACTGCGGCGTTGCCCAGGCCCTGGAGGGAGCCCCGATACACAAACAAAAAGCTCAGAGTAAACAGGAAGGGGCAGCTCCAGAGCAGGTACTCCCGGCCCAGCGCCAAAACCCCGGACTCCTCTGCAGACACAAAACACAGCAGCACTGGCCGGGACAAAAGCAGTACAGCCGCGCCGATGAGAATCGCCAGCCCCACGGAAAACCACAGGGCGCTGCGGACACCGCTGCGGATTCGGTCATAGCGCTCCGCCCCTTTGTTCTGGCCCACATAGGTGGCCATAACAGTGCCCATAGCGGTCAGCGGGTTTTGGCAGAGCCCCTGGATGCGGCCGCCTACCGTATAGGCCGCCACCGCGTCGTCCCCAAAACCGTTGAGTACCGACTGGAGCACCATCATGCCAATCGAGATGATGGAAAACTGGACACCCATGGGGACAGCAAGCTTCAGCGCAGCGGGGAGCTGGCGCACCGCTGCGCTCCAGCTCCGGCGGCTTGGGAGCAGAAAGGGCATCTTCCATATGACATACGCCAGGCAAAGGAGCCCGGAAATGAGCTGGGCTGCAACTGTGGCGATGGCCGCCCCGGCCACCCCCCAGTGGAAGCAGAGGATGAAAATCAAATCCAGCGCAATGTTCAGCAGCGAGGAGCACAGCAGAAGCAATAGCGGCGTCCGGCTGTCGCCTACGGCGCGCATGGTTGACGCCAGAACATTGTAGAGGGCCGAGGCAGGGATTCCGGCAAAAATGATTGTAATATAGCTCGCCGCCGCGTCAAAGGCGCTCTCCGTGGTGCGCAGCAGCGCCAGAAGGGGGCGGGCAGTCAGGACGAATATACATGTCAGCAGCAGCGCCGCTCCGGCTGCAGCCAGGATATGGGCGGCAAAGCTCTCCCGGACGCCTTCGTCCTGACGGGCGCCAAACTGCTGCGCTGTGAGGACGGCGCAGCCGCTGGTAAAGCCCATGATGAAGCCCAGGGCAAGGAAGCTTAAAGACCCAGTGGCCCCCACTGCCGCCAGCATTTCCATCCCCAGGGTCTGGCCGACAATCAGGGTATCGGCCACATTATACAGCTCCTGGAGCAGATTGCCCGCCAGAACCGGCAGCGCAAAGCGCAAAATCCCCCCTAGGAGACTGCCCTGGGTTAAATCCAGTGTACTGCTCTTTCTCATTGTTTCCCCTCAGCGGCCTGGTAGGCGGCATATTCGCCGGTATAGATTTGTATCTTTCGCTCCACAGTCTCCAGATGCCGCTTCAGCTCCTCCATCTGGGCCAGAATCGCCTCCCGCTGGCATACAAACAGCTCCAGCCGCTCCCCCAGGGTGGACGGCCCCGCCTGGCAGGCTGCGGCATAACGGCGAATATTTTCGATGGACATTCCGGTCTCTTTCAGGCAGCGAATCAGTTCCAGCCAATGCAGGTCCTCCTCTGAGAAGCTCCGGAAACCGGAAGCATCCCGCCTCAACTGCGGCAGCAATCCCTGACGGTCATAATAGCGCAGCGTGTGGGCGGAAATCCCGCTGATTTCCGCGGCCTGCTGAATCGAATAGGACATGGCAACCCCCTCCTTTGCTCCACATTATAAGGTTTTGAGCATGCTCAAAGTCAAGCGATTTGGAATAAAATTCTTGGGTTTATTTTTTTGATAGAGCAAGAATTCCCAAAAAATGCAGCGGCGGTTTCTGCATACCTTTCCAAATCCTGCGGAT
>CAZRNK010000252.1:0-3868 GCA_964601435.1 uncultured Oscillospiraceae bacterium
CGGCATTTTTAGCCGGGTCCCCTTTGGTCTGTTCTTTTGGATACTTTTCTTGCAGGAGAAAGAAAAGTATCGCCCCTCGTCTCCGCCTGCAGGCGGAAAACTTCTTTTGGATACTTTTCTTGTGCGCCAAGAAAAGTGCAGCCTCAAACAGCAGCGAGCACAATTGCCCCGGTATAGCTGCCGGGCGCAATCGGCGTCTTCACGCCATCCACCGTCATAATGACGGTCTTGCCCGCCGGCGCCTCTACCTTCGCCCCAGGGGCAATGTGCAGCGCGGTAAGGAAGCTCTCACCCGTCACCGTCCAGCGGCTCTCGCCGTCCATATCCACGATGACGCCGTTGTTCACCGCCGGCGCCGGGGTCTGGGTGACATTGGAGAGCTCCTGCCAGTTCTCCAGGGTAATCAGGGCCAGCCCCTCCCGGTAGTGCTGGGACGCCGCGCTGATGACGCCGGTAACGCTGGCGCCGCGCAGGTTCAGCCCCAGGTTTTTCGGCCCCTGGAGGTCATCGCCGTTGTGCCGCGCTGCAGCGCCGAAGGCCGGCGGCTCCTCGCCCGGTGCCGGCGGCGGCGGGGGCGGCATAATCCCAATGAGGGTGTCGTGGAAACGGCCCATTCCGCCCCGGGTGCACAAATCCCGGGCCCGGATATTGCTAGTGGAGTTGAGGAAATCTCCCTCCACCGCCATATCCCGTAGCGTCACAACCACGTCTAGCTCCTCGCTGGCCGCCGTGAGGTCCCGCCCGGGAATGGGCGTATCCACCACGCCGATGGGCACCTTGAAGTCGGCGGCATTCATGCCCCCCTCGTCGTTGTCCATGAGCTGGAGAAGCACGCCGTTTTTCGCCTTCAGTTCGGAGCGGGCAATGTCCACCTTGGTAGCCGACCCCTTCATAATGATGGCGGATTTCCCGGAATCAATTTTGGAGTCAGTGATGATCAGTACGCTGTTGTCATCGTCTACCACCATAATGCCGAAGCGGCGGCCCCGGAGGACGCTGCCATTTTTTACTTCCGCCCGGCCCTGTCCATCCATGCCCATCAGCAGGAGCGGATAGCCGTTTACGTAGACGTCACAGTGGTCAAAGGAGACGAAGTTCTCCCCAATGCAGAAAGCGCCGTACCCGTGGGCGCGGGGCCCTTCCAGCTCCATGGTGCAGTCCTTGACATGCATCTCCACCGGCTTGTCTGTCCCGTCGATGGACAAAATGCCCCAGCCGTTGGTGCGCAAATCGCAGCCTGTGTACCACACCTTGGCGTTGTCTGTCAGCTGGCAGAGCCGGTTGGTGCCGGAAAAGCCCACCTGCCAGCTGAAGTCCTTCACCCAGTCGCTGTTCGGGCTGCAGTTGGAGATGGTGCAGTTGTCCACCCGCACCTCACTGTCGCCCCCCACATGGACGGCGCAGCGGGTGACGCCGTTGACCCGGAAGGTGCTGTCGCTGATGGTGACCCGGGTGTCGTCAATGGCGGCCACCGCCGCGCCCATGCCGGAGAAGTCGTCGGCGCCGAAGCCATCCAGATACATCTCCGAATCCTTCACGGCATACTCGGTGTTCCCGGTTATCAAAATGCCGTTGAAGGAGTCCTCCTCTGAGGCGATAAAGACATCCCTGGCCTCCGCGCCGGTAATTTCCCCGGCGTATACCGCCGCGGGCACGCCGTAGCGCGTCTCCACCGCCCCGTCGGCGACCACCGCTGCGCAGTGGAAATCCCGGATAATTTTGTTCATGCGCATAAGCCCGTGGGGCGGCATTTTGTAAATATCCGAGACAGCGAGCACCACATCTCCCTTATATACCCCTGGCACAATGGGCTTGCCAATGCCGTTCACTGTCAGGGTCAGATATTTCCCCTCCGGAGCGGAGAGCACCGCCCCGTCGTCAATGATAACCTCCTCTGCCGCAAGGGTCTCCGAAATCAGCCACTCCCTGGGATAGTAATATTTCTGCGTCATAGGTTTCCTCCTTATTTGTATGAATTTCCATTTATCCTGTTATAGTAGAATTTTTTCCCGCCGTCAACAGGGCTCCACCTGGCTGATATGGAGAAAAATTGTCTTTCCCGCCAGCGCCGCGTCCTGCGCCTCCAGAATCTCCAGGCACAGGAAATGCTCCATACCCGCATAGTAGCGCATGTCGGTGAAGGTCTGCTTCACCTCCGCTATCGCCCCTGCATAGGGAAAGGGCATTGGGTTTTCCGGCTTGGGCAAAATCTTTACCTTCGTCCCAAATTCCATCGGTTCTTCCTCCTTCTCAGGTATCCGCCCGGGCACACAGTGCCACGGAGATGTCCGCATAGGCGCATACCGTACCATCCGGGTATTCGCACCAGCCATCGATATCTACCAGGTGCTGGCCGTTTTCCACCCGCTTTTCCCGAACAACGCCATGGGAAATCAGAGCACAGCCAATCCGGGAACCATAAGTCTGCCGCCAGTTGAACCGGGTGACAAAGGCATCGTCCCCCGCCCAGTTGGTGACGCATCGGCAAATCCCGTTTCGCTCCACCGCCCCCTGGTGGGCCCCACCCATCACCAGGTGGGTCTCCATGAAGTTGCAGGCAATACCTGTCTTGGCGTCGTGAAACTTCATTCCGATAAATTTGGACGGATCCCGGAGCTGCTCGTTCATGGGCACCAAATCCTGATCCTGCCGGGCAACTGCCACAAGGGCCATATCCCAGACTGTGGTGGGCCCTACTGCCGTGGGCTGCAGCCGGTCGCCGGGGCAAACATCCTCCCACCACAGGGTCTCCGCCCCCCGCAGTACCTCGCTGTTGTAGACGTCCTGAATCCGCTCTAAAACCTCCGGGGTATATGCCGGCAGGGCCGGCGGCTCCGCCCGGGGCGTGGGTTCGTCAAAAAACTGGGTTTTCATGTGGCAGATGGTGCGGGTACACAGCTCATCGCGCTGGTTGTAGAGGGAAACGTCGTGCTGAACCCCTACAAAGGTGCGCGGCCCGCCCTCCTCCGTCACATCGGTGAGCCGAGGCTGCCTGCGCCAGATGTGGAAGCTATCCCCAATGCGCAGCGGCTTGTAAAAATACCAGTCCTCTCCCATCATGCCCCCGCCGGGAAAGCCCATGCCGGGTACCGGCGGGGCCATCCAGGACTCCAGCACAATGCCCTCCTGATAGAAGGGCGGGGCAATGACACTGCCCCAGCGGCTGGTCCGCCCATATTCCAAATCCCGCCACAGAGGGTTGGGGTAGTCGAAGCACTGGGCCCAGAGGGCCAGGCTGTCATAGGTCACGGCGGGAATCCGCAGGGGCTTCACCCACCCCGCCCTGGCCCGGGCAATTTCCGAATAGGACGCCAGGAAAGTCTGCTCTGCCTGGGAATAAACGCCTTTTTTCGCCATATCAATTTCGCTGCACCCCGGGAAGGCCCGGGTGCCGCACTCCTTTCTGAATTCTTTCCCGCCGGAATGGGCAGTCCTGTTTACTTGCAGGCAATCATATCCACCTGTACCAGGGCCCCCTCCACCGGGAGGTTGGACACCTCCACCGCAGTAAACGCGGGCCGGATTTTGGGGAAATAGTCCTGATACACCGCTGCAAAAGCAGGCAGGTCCCCGATATGCTTCAGATACACCGTCGTTTTGACAATCACATGGAGACCCAAAAAGGCGCACTCCATTACAGCGGCCAGGTTGTCCAGCACCTGACGGGTCTGGGCTTCGATGCCCCCCGGCACCAGGTTCCCCGCCGCGTCCAGCGGGAGCTGACCGGACACCATGGTCATGCCACCCGCCTTTACCGCCTGGGCGTAGTGATACAGGGGCTCTGGGGCCTTTGGGGTATGAAATTCCACATTCATCTGTAATTCCTCCTTTTCCCGGCCTTATTAGGCTTCATCCCAGCTGGCATAGG
>CAZRNK010000253.1:0-3860 GCA_964601435.1 uncultured Oscillospiraceae bacterium
GTCCTGAAATGTTCCCCCGAGGGCGAGGTAACCCAGGAAATGCTGGACTATGTGGCCTGGCAGGCCAAGACCGGTGTGGGCTATCTGACCATTGGGAACACACCGGTGGTACATACGGATTCTTCCGCCTGGACCTGTGAGCTGAACATCACATCTGACCGGTGCATCCATGGCCTGGAGCTGATGGCCCGGACTGCCAGGGAGAACGGCGCGGAGATGAGCGTAGAGCTGGCCCATGCGGGCCGGGGCAGCGTTGCCACTCCGGGCAATCCCGCGCTGGCCCCCTCGGACGTGCCCCTGAACGGCGGGCCGCTGGGATATATCAAGCCCATGAACCGGGAGGATATGGACTATATCCGCCAGCAGTTTGTAGACTGTGCCGTCCGCTGCCAGAAGGCGGGGCTGCGGATTCTGATGGTCCACTGCGCACACAACAACCTTTTGGCCCAGTTCCTGTCTCCGGCTTCCAACCACCGGACCGATGAGTATGGCGGCAGCCTGGAAAACCGGATGCGTTACCCTCTGGAGGTGCTGAAGGCTGTGCGGGAGGCGGTGCCCAAGATGGTCATCGAGTGCCGCGTCAGCGCCCAGGAGGATACGCCGGACGGCCTCCAGCTGGAGGAGAGCCTCCAGTTTATGGAGCGGGCCCAGGAATATGTAGACATTATGCATATTTCCCGGGGAAATATTTTCTTTAACTACGGCTCGACCTATACCATCCCCACCTATTTCAAGGGCCGGCAGCTGAACGTGGCCTTTGCTGCGGAGGCCAAGCGCCGCCTGAAGATTCCCGTAGCAGTGGTGGGCAACATCACGTCTCTGGCGGAGGCAGAGGAGATTATCTCCAACGGCAAGGCGGACATTGTGGTCATGGCCAAGGCCTACATGGCGGACGGCGACCTAATTCACAAGTCCGTTCGGGGCCATGCGGAGGATGTGCGCCCCTGCACCCGCTGCGACTGGTGCGGCAACGCCAACAATTACGGCACCAGCATGCGCTGCGCCATCAACCCGCTTCTGGGCAAGGAGCTGGATTTGTCCAGCCTGGTAAAGCCGGGGGAGGAAAAGCGCGTCATGGTCATCGGCGGCGGCCCGGCCGGCATGATGGCGGCCCAGACACTGACAGCCATGGGCCACAGCGTCACCTTGTATGAAAAAACAGACCACCTGGGCGGTCTGCTCTGCGACGCCACTGTGGCGCCATTTAAGGAATATATGCGGCTGTATAAAGAGTGGGATATCCGCCAGACAGAGAAGTGCGGGGCCAAAATTGTCTACAACACAGAAGTGACGCTGGAGATGGTGGAAAAAGAGAACCCGGATGCAATTATTGTGGCGTGCGGCTCCCAGTATCTCCACCCGCCCATCCCCGGCATTGACGGGGAGAAGGTCAAAACGGTCTCGGATGTGGAAAACCACCGGGTTGAGGTTGGGCAGAATGTTGTCGTCTGCGGCGGCGGCCTGGCCGGCCTGGAATGCGCAGTGATGCTGGGCATGGAGGGCAAACAGGTCACCGTAGTGGATATGCTCCCTGTGGAAAACTGGGCCTCCGAGATGCCGGTCTTTAACCACATTGAGCTCAATTACCAGCTGGACAAATATGGCGTCAAGCGCTTTGGCGGCGTCACCATTTCCGCCTTTACGGAGGATGGCGTGGAGACCAGCGGCGGCAGCTTCAGCGCTGACACGGTGGTTCTGGCCCTGGGTGTGCGGCCCAACCGAACCCTGGCAGATGCTCTGCTGGCCAAATATCCGGAGGGCGTCTATGTGGTGGGCGACTGTGTGACCAATGCCCGGGTGCTGGCCGATGCGAACCAGGAGGCTTTCCACGCCGCTATTCAGATTCGGTAACGCCCTTGCCGGAGAGATGGGACAGGAACTCCCGGGTCATTCGATTCTCTTCTTTGAAAAATGCCTCTACATGCTGGCAAAATCGTAGGGCTGAGCGGGTGAGCCGGGAGCCGGTCTTCCGTACCATACCGATTTTTACAAGGGGCAGCTCGTCTGTAATGCGCAGGCAGCGCAGGGGCAGTTCCGGATTCTGGCGGAGCAGCTTCATATAGTTGGTAACCGGAACGATGGAAATGCCCCGCCCCTCTGTCAAAAGACCCAGCTCCAGGGCGGTATCGTCACATTCGCAAAAAATGCGGGGCTGGAAATGCCGGCTCCGGCTCAGCTCCCGGAATAAGATGTCATCGTCCCTGCCTGCGTTGCAGATAAAGTTTTCCCCTTTGAGGTCTGACAGGGAGATGGTTTTCGCATCAGCCAGTGGGTGGTTGGCATGGAGAATTAAAACCCGGATACAGGTGTCCAGCAGGAGATACTCCAGGCCGGGAATAGGTGGGTCCCCCAGGGCAAAGCCCAAGTCCACAGTCTGGTCGGCTACCCGCTGAAAAACGTCTGCATTGGCGCAGTTGATTTGCCGGATATAGACATCCTGATTTTCCGGGTAGAACTGGAGAAGCATATCCCGGATGAAGTCGTCAATGCTGCCAGCCACCCGGAGCTGGTCCAGGTTCTGCTGTACGCCCAGACGTACCTGGCCTACGCCCTCGTCCAGCCGGTCCAACACCTCCTCCACGTAGGTAAGAAAGGTCCGGCCGGCGGCAGTCAGGGCGATGCGCCCCCGGCGGCGGTCAAAAAGGGACACGCCCAGGTCCTCCTCCAGCCGGGTGATACTGGCGCTGAGGTTGGGCTGGGTCACATACAGATTTGCCGCTGCCCGTGTCATATTCTCATAACGGGCAATTTCCCGGAAATATTGGAGCTGTAATAAATCCATAGGGCACATCCTTTCCTGGCGGTGTGTCGGTTGCAGACAGCAGCCATTTTTATAGGCAGTGTACATCATATCATAGTTTTTGCATGCCGGCAAATGGAGAAGCGGATTTTGTCCGCTGTTTTCCGGCGAAGTGTATTATGGATTGGAGGAATATCATGTCTGAGCGATTTGAAGGAAAAGTTGTCATTGTCACTGGCGGCGCCACCGGTATTGGGCGGGACACCGCCGCTGCCTTTGCCCGAGAGGGTGCCAAGGTGGTCATTGCCACCGGCAGCAATGTGGCCGGCGGCGAGGCCGCCGCGGCGGCTATCCGCGCTGAAGGCGGCGAGGCCACCTTTATTCAGTGCGATGTATCCCAGGAGGACCAGGTGGAGCGTCTGGTAGCAAAAACGGTAGAGACCTACGGGCGGCTGGACATCGCCTTCAACAATGCCGGCGTGGGCCCGGACGGCGTGCGGATGCCCTTCTCCGCACTGGCGGATACGGATGTGGCGATTTGGGACAAGACCATGGCAGTCAATGCCCGGGGTGCCTTCCTGTGCATGAAATATGAAATCCGCCAGATGCTCAGGCAGGGGGAGGGCGGCGCCATTGTAAACACGGCCTCCGTGGGCGGCCTGCGCATGGCCCCCAACTTCGGCGCCTATGGCCCCAGCAAGGCGGCGGTTATTGCCGTCACCCGGGTTGCGGCCCTGGAATACGGCAAGGACGGAATTCGTGTCAACGTTGTCTGCCCTGGTCCTACGCTGGGGACAGAGCTGATGAAAAATTCCATGTCCACCGGCGGCGACGCCGCGCCGGAAGGGGAGGGAGGGCCCGGTCCTCTCCACAAAATGGGCCAGACAGCGGACATTGCCAATGCTGTTCTCTTTCTTGCCTCTGACCAGGCCGGTCATATTACAGGCCATGCCCTCTCTGTAGACGGCGGTATGGCGGACGTGGGCTGAAATACTGTCTGAATTTATTGGTAAAATTCCCTGTACTGATTTCAGTACAGGGAATTTTTTTGCAGAATATGACTATATTTTTATTTTTCCCTTGCAAACGCAAAAATAGGCTTGACAAAGTTATTAGCAGG
>CAZRNK010000254.1:0-3855 GCA_964601435.1 uncultured Oscillospiraceae bacterium
ATAGTTTGCCGATAATGCCTGGAACGCTATACGAGAACACACTGTTTGTTAAAAAAATCTTCCTGCAGGCGAACCGCCAGCGGGAAGATTTTTTATATGCTCGGATTGATTTTCTAAAAACATGTCTTTGGCAGATAGAAAAGCACACTTTAAGTCTGCGCCAAATTGATTTGGTCTGATATATTCTGGGCGAGAAGCGCCAAGGCCGGGTCCGATTTATCCCGCCGCCAGGCGACTACCAATTCATCATCAAATTCTGTTTTCAAAAATCTGAGGTTGGCGCCTCGCGGAATTAAAATAAGGTCATCCAATAACGCGACGCCCGCGCCCATTTTCGCAGCCAAAAGCGCAGAATTGACATTGGGCGTAAGAATGACTTCTCCAGGCGTAAAGCCATGACTGATGCAGATATATTTGCAGTGGTCAATCACGCGCTGCGTATCTTCCCTGGTAGGAAGATAAACAGGTACAGTGTCACTGCCCAGGTCGGCAATGCGTAAGCTCGGGTTTTGACATGTCAATGGATGTTCATTGGAGATGATAAAGGCGAATTTTCCTTTTGCGAACGGCAAAAAATTCAGCTCATCCTCATTTTCCAGCATAAATCTGTGATTGATTACAAGGTCAAACTTCCCGTTTGCCTTAGGCAAAATAATCTGCGCAATAGGGCAGCTTTCTACTTCCAGAGAAATTTCAGGATTTTCCTGCCGAAACTGTGCGAAAATTTCCGGGATATTCCCCAGGTCGGTATATTCGGGGACTCCGATACAAATTGTAGATTTGGGTGAGCTCTGTATACGGCGCGCCCGCTCCAGCCCGTTCTCAAAATCAGAAGCCACCGACTGGAGCGTCTGGTACATAATTTCTCCGGCCGGCGTAAGGGCCACGCTTCTGTACTTTCGGAAGAAGAACTGGACACCCCATTCTTTTTCCAGAGATGAAATTTGCATGCTGACCGCCGGCTGTGAAACAAACAGCGCCTCGGCTGCTTTGCTGAAGCTCAGATGGTCCGCCAGTGCGAGAAAATAGTCAATTTGCAATAAATTCAAGAGAATCCCCCTCTAATGCTTCTACAATGCAGGCGAATGCTTTTCATTTTCAGTTTATCACGGCAACACACAAAAATCAACGTTGGGCACAGCCCCGCCTTAGGCAGAAATACGATACGTAATGGTAAAACGCTTCTTTTAAAATCAGCCTTTGCTAATATCTCTATAAGTCGATGTCATATTGTCTTATCAGCAGAAACTGGTACAATAATAGAAAAGATACTATCTTTTTGCAGTTTATTTGTATAAATTCACAGCTGTCCATGGACATCCAGCGTGAAAGATAAGAATTTCTCTCTGCATTTTAGTAAAGAAAAATGGAATTTGCAATCTTTTAGGGAGCGAAATTTGCTTCCTGTAATTGAATAGGAGGGACTATCATGAAACACGCACTCTATATGCCAAGAGACTGTGGAAAACTTTATGCGGACGAAGCGGATAAAAGCGTCATTTTGCACCTGACAACAGACCTCCTCCCGGAAGAAGAGGCCTCTGCATTTGCAAAATACTACAAGCTGGGGGCCTGCACGCCCAGCGAGGAAACCCTGCAGATGCTGACGCCCGAGGCGGAGCTGAGCCCGGAGCATGCGTTCATGCCTGCAGAATACAGCAAACGGATGCTGCACACCGGCTATAATGAACATGAAAATGGTTACTGCGTCATGGATAACGGCGTGGCTTTTGTGGCCCTGCTCACAAAACAACCGGGCGTGAATGATGAGAACATGGGGTATTTCAACGAGCATTTTACCCCGGAGCCCTGTGACCTTTTTTATAAAATCTGGTGTCCGGGTGAACACATCCGGCTCTACCCTGACCTGGCCATTGAGAATATGGGCTGGGGAATGGCGGAGGTTCGCATTACCGGCTTTCTCTCTAAAGAGGACTTTTGGATTCATGAGGACTTAGAATCGGTTGATCCCGACTGCATTGACTTCCAGGCCATGAACATTGAAGTCGTCCCGTTGGGGGCACCAGAGGGTACTGAGCCAATCCACCTGGTAGAGGCCAATTATTTCCGTCAAAACGCCGGGGGGGGAAATCCGGCACCGTTTTTGGATTGGACTCTCCATTGAGGAGGGAAAGGCTGTTGTTTATCCGGTTGGTGACCGGGGGCACGCGGCTAACTATGCCAGAAAAACAGCCTATCATTCGGGGTCGGAGTTTGCAACACTGACCCGGAATGTTCTGCAATTCTATGCAGACAACCATAAAGACACATTATAAACTAGGGGGGAAATTGTTGTGAAAGCATTGCTATACCTTGGAAATGGCAAGCTAGAGTTGGGCGAGGTGCCGACACCTGTGCCGGCCGAGGGAGAAGTTTTGGTCCGTGTTTGCTGCAGCGCCCTCTGCGGCAGCGAGCGCAGCCGGTATCTGGCCGACGGCCCCACGATTCCAAACACCGGACATGAGTACACAGGCATTATCGAAGACCCCAACGGCACCCACTGGAAAAAGGGCGACAGAGTTGCCATTCATGTAACCTACGGATGCGGGGAATGCTATTACTGCAAGCATGGGATGCAGCAGTTCTGCAAAGATATGCATATCATATTCGGCGGACATGCTGAGTTTGTGGCGGTGCCGGCCCGCGCCTGCGTCCCCCTGCCGGACGATATGAGCCAGCAAGAGGCCGTCCTGCTCTGTGCGGATACAGTAGGCGTGGCATACCGGGCCTCTAAACGCATTCATGGAAAGCCTGGCACGCCAGTGCTCGTTACCGGCGCCGGGCCTATCGGATTGGGCGTCACAACGCTTCTGAAGCATTTGGGCTATTATGTAGTGGTGTCTGAGCCGGTGGCTTTCCGCCGCACGTATGCGGAGAAGCTGGGCGCCGACCTGACAATAGACCCCTCTACCCAGGATTTGGCTGCAGAACTGTCTAAGATTACAGACGGCCTGGGTGTGGAGTATGTTCTGGAGTGTTCCGGTAATGGCCAGGTTGAGGAGCAATGTCTGGATTTGGTCCGATGCAGTGGGACAGTCGTATTTCTCGGCGAAAATGAGGGTACTATTCCTGTTTCGCCGTCTGGACATTTTACGCGGAAGGAAATACTGCTGACTGGTGTATTGTACTTGGCCGATGGGGATTTCGCAGAAATCACTGAATTGTTCCGCAACGGCCTGAATGTGCTGCCTCTGATTAGCCACAGCGTTACCCCGGAGGAGTGCGTGGAAGCTGCACACCTATTCTTTGCCGGCAAGACAGCAAAGGTGGTGATTAACTGGCACAACGAAAAGTAAGCCATTATAGAGTAGGAGGTACAGGCAATGGCGCAATATACCATTTTACAGGTGGGCCTTGGGGAACGGGGCATGGTGCATCTGCGCTCCTATTTGGAATTCCCGGACAGGCTTCGGGTTGTAGGCATCTGCGACCTTTCTGAACCGCTGGTACAAAAAGTCGGCCAAGAATATGGGATAGAGCGGATTTATACCGATACAGAAACGGCGTTGAAAGAACTGCGGCCCGATATTCTCTCTTTTGTAACTCCACCGGCCGAGCGTTTAAATCTGGTGAAGTTGGCGGTAAAGTATCAGGTCCGGGGTATGTTGTTTGAAAAACCTATGGCCACCTCACTGGAAGAAGCGAAAGAAATTGTCGCTCTGTGCAGACAGCATGGAATCAAAACAGCTGTTTGCCATCAGCATAAGTACTTAGAGGCTTTTCAGGCGGTCAAGCGGGCTATAGACAGCGGTGAGCTGGGCCGAATTGAGCGCATCACCGGGGAAACGGCTTCCCAATTTTCCTTAAACGGGACCCACTATATGGACTATATCCTTTGGGCGAATAACGGTGTCC
>CAZRNK010000255.1:0-3838 GCA_964601435.1 uncultured Oscillospiraceae bacterium
ACCTCGGGGTGCTCCGACTGGGCGCTGATGGTCACCATGTTGCCGGCGGGCCTGCCCCGGGACATGGCCACCTCACCGGTGTGCAATATATCACCCTCTTCCTGAACGGGGTCAGGCACAGCCACAGCATGGTAGTCCGGATCGGAAACGATGTCCTTGTAATCGTCGGCAAAGTAGTCCTCGCCGCCATACCAGATGCCCACGCTGCCGCTGGAAATCGCTGCTGTCAAATCCGTAGCCTGTGTTGTTGCATAATTGATAAAGTTCGCGCTGATTAGACCTTCTTCATACCACTGATTTACCATCTCCAGATAGTCCCGGAAGCCTTCCTCTGCCAGGCCGTACCGCACCTGACCGTCCACTACATAAAAGCTCTCTTCATAGCTGACCCCCATGTTGTCAAGGTAGGCATCCACGCCATAGCCGCTGGTGAGGCTGTTGCCATAGGGAATACCGCCGTTTAAGAAGGCGATGGGCTCTGTGGGGTTATACTCCGTCTTGAAAGCCGTCAGTACCTCATAGTAATCTTCATAGGTCACCGGCACATCCAGCTCCAACTCCTCCAGCCAGTCCCCGCGGATAATGGCGCCCAGGGGAGAGCCAGCGTCCTTGCCGATGATGTCCACGATGTTCCCCTCGTCGGTGGTAACATATTTTAGATACGCCTCATCGCTGAGCACTGCTTCACAATAGTCGGGCATATAGGTCTCCAGGTAATCCGACAGCTCCAGCAGCACCCCGTCGGCCACGCCGGCGTCCGCCCCGCCGGAGTAGTTGGAGCTTCTGGACATGATGTCGCAGTAGTCGCCGCCGGCAATCAGGATGTTGTACTGCTCGCCCTCCGTAGAGGTGGGCAGTGCTGTGGCGTTAATATGGATGCCTGTGGCGGCCTCCGCCTCCTGGAACACCACGTTGGTGGTGCCATAGTCGGTAATGTCCACCGCATTGTAAATAAACGGCGGCATGCCAATCCACATGGTCAGCTCATCCACATCTGTCTCAATGGGGTAAGCAATTTCGGCCGCCGGCGCTTCCGTCTCGGCTGGTGCCTCTGTTTCCTCCGCAGCCGGCGCCTGCGTGCCAGCCGGGGCCTCCGTTTCCTCAGTGCCGCTGCTGCATCCGGCAAAGAGGGCCAGAAGCAGCACTGCCGCCAATGCAAGGGAAATCCATCTTCCTGTCCTTTTCATGATCATCCTCCATTTCTTTTTTATCTCGGGGCTAGCCCGAAATTTTTTCGCCTTCTACGTTGTCCGGGCTGCCGCCCCCGGCAATGGAGACGACGCCGCTGACTTTTCCGTCTGCATCCCGGGCGCAGATTTCCCATTTCCCCGGGCCCACTGTGTAGAGAATCTTGAAGAATTCGCCGTTATAATAGCCCGCCTCCAGGGGGACAGGCTCCCCCTGGCCGGTGTCCACGTGCCCGGTGAGGGTCCCCTCCGGGCCGGGGACAAGGTGAAACAGGTTCTCCGCCACAAAGCTGCCCCCGCCCCCCGGGGCCGGGAGCGTTTTGCGAATCCGATAGGTCCCGCCAACTGCCATAGGCCGCCTCCTTTATTTCAGGGTTTTCAGATATTCCGGAATGTGCTCGCTGGCCACCATGCCGCTGGTGACGCCGAAGGTGGCCCGGCTGCCGGCGCAGACATGGGTATAGAAATAGCCGTTGAGGGTGCTGGAGATGCCGCCCACGGCATAGAGGCCGGGGATGGGGTTGCCGCCAGCGTCCAGCAGCTCCGTCTTGTGGTTTACCTTCAGCACGCCGGGGGTGGGAATGGACTTGGCCACCACCTTGGCGGCGTAAAAGCGCTTGCCGCTGAAGGGCACCAGATAGCGGGGGTCCTTGAAGAACTGCGTGTCCCGGCCGGAGGCGCATATGGCGTTATAGTCCGCCAGGGTCTTTGCAAAGCGCCCGGCGTCCAGCCCGGTCTTTTCGCACAGCTCCTCCACGCTGTCGGCCACAAAGTAAATGCCCTCCCCAGTGGCCTCGGCGGCGCGCATGTCCGCCTCCAGGCTGTCGCTGGGGTCGCCGTCCCCGGGCATTTTGTATTTATAGGAGGTCCAGCCCTCCCGCATGAGAATCTCGTTGATTTCATCGCTGACAATGAGGAAGGCCGTGGCGTCCTTCTGGGTCAGGATGGCGTTGGCCCCCTCGTCGATGGCGTGGATGACGAATTCATTGGTGAAGCGCTCGGCATCGCTGTTGACCACCAGCATGTGGGGCTGGCGGAAATAGCCGGGGGCGGGGCAGACCTTGCCCGGCACCGGCGGGCCGCCCACATGGCAGCTGGTATAGGCCATGCCCTGCGTCCATACGGCGCCGGCCGCCACCGCCATGGCGGGCACATCCTGTTTATCCACGGTGGAGCGGGTCATCATGACCTCTCCAATCTCCCCGGTGGCCACCACAACGGCATCGGCCGTAATCTGGATTTCCTCTCCGTCCGGCTCCGAGCGGGCGGTGAGCCCCACAATGCGTCCCCCCTCTTTCACAATGGAGGTAACATTGGTGTTGTCCAGCAGCTGGCCACCCTCCGCTAGATAGGCGATGCCAATGCCGTCAAACATGGGGTAGTCGTGGTCCATATAGTGCCAGGAGAAGGGGCTGCCGATGTTATAGGCGATGGTGGTCTCCGTCTTCATCCCGAAGCTGCTCAGAAGGTCGAAAACCTGGCTGCTGCGGTTGACGAAGTCGGACACCTGCTGGGCGTTGTTGGTCCAGTGGGCGTGGTCCATAAGAAATTCAAAGACGTCCTGCTTGGTCAGGGTATTGTGGTTCTGCCGCTGATAGACAGACTCCACGGCAAAAAAGCCGTTGACCCCCTTCAGCGCCTCCCCGAAGCCGCTGTCGGCCTCGATGAGCAGCGTCTTGACGCCGGCCCGGTTCAAATAATAGGCGGCGCCCGTCCCGCCGGTGCCCGCGCCGATAATGGCGACGTCTGTGACATATTTTTTCATGTATGCGGTCCTCCTTGCATGGGTTTTTTCTTGTTGAGCTGCTCCGGCACCAGGGCCTTATCCCCCAGGCGCACCGGCCCGCCGGTGGTGTAGCAGCAGGTAAACAGCCGCTGACCGTTCATGTCGTCGTTCACCCGGTCGTGGAAGAAGGACACAGATACGCTCCGGCACAGGGGAGCATAGGTCTTCTCATAGCACAGCAGAATGAACGTGGCGGCATCTGCAATCAGATATAAATCCTTTCCCTCCGGGATTGGCGGCGCCACCGCTTTTTTCAGCTTCTCCGGGTCGTAGTAATGGTAGCCCACTGCCGGGTCATCCGCTCCAATCCAGAGATAGAGCTTCTCCCCGTCCTCAATGGTCTCGATGGTAATCTCGCTCTCCGGGTTCTCCTCCCCAATGGGCAGCGGGTGCATCTCCTGCTCCGAATCCCCCAAGTAGTGGGTCACATGATAGGACTTCTCCGGCTTGCCCTTGTGGTCCGCCGCAGCAATGGCCCAGCAGGGGGGCAGGCCCGTATAGACCACCGCCTTTCCTGCCCAGGCCCCCTCCGGCAGATGCCGGAGCATGGATGCAAGCCGCTGCGCATCCCACACCGGCATCTCGTGGACGCTGCCGTCGGGCATCACCTCCCGCCGGATTTGGACGGGGTAGTCCGGATCCAGCTTCTCCAAATCAACCACCAGGCGCTCTAGTTTCTCCATATACACCTCCAAAACACATCTTTCGCTCTTTCCATAAAAATGCCGCCGTGATATAATACAATGTTAGAATCAGAAATTATGCATCCAATCCCGCCGGCTTTTTCTTTATCTTAGTGGAAAAAGCGGCCCTTGTGAAATATTAAATTAGCGGGAACCCTATTAGTTCAAACGAATAGGAGGCA
>CAZRNK010000256.1:0-3837 GCA_964601435.1 uncultured Oscillospiraceae bacterium
GGCGCGCCGGAGCGGAGGGCGCCGCCAATCCCCTGGATGAAAACTGTGCCGTGGGCTTTTGCAAACGCATTCTCCCGCTCTTTGGACGTGCAATCCGGATAGAGGTCCTCCAGCTCCTGGGCCGTGATAAAGGTCACCGCCCGGTTCAGTCGTCCAAAGGGGACCAGCTGGGGATAGAGAGCCAGGAGCGTCTCCTGGGTGTCACAGACGGCGCCGGCAATGGCGCGCACCGTCTCCTGCAAAAAGGCCGTTGTCCTCTCTTCCCGGGTGATGACCTTCTCCCAGTCCCACTGGTCCACATAGACCGAGTGGAGGTTGTCCAGGACTTCTTCATCCCGGCGAATCGCATTCATATCCGTGTACAAACCCTGACCCGGCCGGAAACCATAGCGGTACAGGGCATAGCGCTTCCACTTGGCCAGGGACTGCACCACCTGGGCCCTCCGTCCGACCTGGGGAATGTCAAATTCCACCGGCCGCTCCACGCCGTTTAGGTTGTCGTTCAGTCCGGTCTCCGGCTCAACAAACAGCGGGGCAGAGACCCGGAAGAGATGGAGAGAGCCGGCCAGACGGTCCTCAAAGAGCCGCTTCATCAGGCCAATGGCCTTCTGGGTATCATAGACAGATAGTGCGCTGGTATAGCCCTCGGGAATACAGGTGTTCATGCTTGCTCCTCCTCTGCAAATAAACCAATAATCTTGTGATAAAAGCCCTCGGCGTCTGCGCGGAAAAGGCCCTCCATACGCTTGGCCTGGGCCTCCCCGGTAGTCAGCAGGTGCAGGGACATAATCTCCCCAATCCCATCTGAGAGCCCCAGCTCTACCATACAGCCGCTGTCGGTGTCCGTATGGCGGGTGACAATCATGGCGTCCCGGCGCATGGCTGCCGCTACCCCCCGCAGCCCCTGGCTGGCATGGGCCCGGACGGAATAGGGCAGGCTGCTCTCAATAATGCTCCCGTTGCGCCGGCCCTTCTCTGTAATCTTATAGCCCTCCGGGAGCTTCTCCACATGCTGCGTGTCCACCAGCTCCGCCAGGCACTCGGCATATTCAAAATAACTGATTCCGTCGTCAAAGAGGCACAGCTCTGCCAGCGTCGCCTCCGGCACTGCCTCCGGCAGACGCTGCAGCACATATAAAATCAGGATTTTCATATCCAGCTTTTCATGAATAAAGCCCAGTCTCTCCAAAGCCGCACCTCCTTCACTGACCACTGATTATAGCATATTTCCGCCGCCGCGTACAGGGTTTTCCAAAAGTTTTTCAAAAGCGCGTTTCGCCTGGTGAAGCCACATTGTTGACTTTGTATTGAATTTTGCCGTCCAAAGCTTTTCAGCCCATTATAGGCTGCCGGCGCGCCCTCCTGCATACTGCCCCTGCTCCCCACACAGATTCCCGTGTCCGAGAAAGAAATGGAGAAAAGCGTTCTTTTGGCACAAACCCCGCCCGGGCGCATACACTGTATTGAACAATGTTTCAAAAAACAGCTAGGAGGTACCAAAATGGCAGACAGGGTTTTGCCCGGTCCGGTGGACGAGTCAGCTTGCATCAATGAAGCCGTCTGCATCCATACGAAGAAAATCTTCGACAGCTGCAGAGACAAAGACTGCATCGAAGATCTCCGGGTCTTTCCGACAATCTCCTCACAGGCATACATAGACAGCGCCTTCAACATCCGGCCCAAATCGGCCGAGCTGCTGTATGTGGACGTGAAGGTGGAGGAGATCACCTTCAACCGGGGCTACTATACGGTTGATGTTACACATTTTTATAAAGTAAACGGCGAAGTCCTGCCCGGCGCGCAGGAGGTAACCGGCCTGGCGGTCTTTGACAAGCGGGTCATCCTCTTCGGCAGCGAAGGCAGCGCAAAGATTTTCACTTCCGATTCGGTCCTGTCCACCGGCAGTATTGTGGACAGCGCCCAGCCCACCGCTGTGGTGGAGACGGTGGACCCCATCGCCCTCGGCATGAAGCTGGTGGACCGGGGCTGCTGCAACTGCTGCGACGCCGACATCCAGGATGTCCCCCCGGCCATTATTGCCGCTATTGGCGAGGATGTCATCCTCACCGGGGCCAACCGGCTGTGGTTTGCCACCCTGGGCCAGTTTTCCATGATTCGCCTGGAGCGGGATACCCAGCTTCTGATTCCGGCGTATGACTACTGCATCCCCGACAAGGAGTGTGTAGGCGCCTCGGAAGACGACCCCTGCACCCTCTTTGGCAAGATTCGCTTCCCTGTGGAGGAGTTTTGCCCGCCCAACAGCCTCAAGGATATCGACGACTACCAATCCCTTGTATAGTGCCCCAAGCCTGCAAGGCCCGCCACAAATCCGGCGGGCCTTTTCTTTTATAATATTGATACTTTTTTGACTGTTTTCTGTCGATTTTCGTGATTATTTTCACGGTTTTAGGCACTTTGTTCGTTAATAGCCAAACTTTCCGGTTAAAAAATAAATTAGACGATTTTACTATATTTTTTCTACGTTTTCTTCGTATATCTCCACAATTTACACAAAACCCATTCCGGCTTATAATAAGTATATCACAGACACCTTGAAGGAGGGACTCACTTGGGTATCTACGCAATTTCAGGCGCCTCCAGCGGCATCGGCGCCCGCACCAAAGAGCTGCTGGAGCAGCGGGGGCATCAGGTTATCAATATTGACCTCCAGGGTGGGGACATCACGGCCAACCTGGCCACTCAGGAGGGGCGTGCCCACGCCATCGCCGCGCTCCACGAGATGTGCCCCGAAGGGCTCGATGGTATGATTTGCAACGCCGGCGTATCCGCCACCTGCGGCAATCTCCAGCTGATTATTTCCCTGAACTACTTCGGCGCCATGGTTCTGGCAGAGGGCACTTTCGACCTGCTGCAAAAGCGCCACGGCAGCTGCGTCGTCACCTCCTCCAACACCATCGCCCAGGGCAGCGCCCGGATGGATGTTGTGGGGCTGCTGAATAACCAGGCAGACGAAGCCCGCATTCTCAATCTGGTAAAGGACATGGACGCCTCCATGGCGCATAACTTCTACGCCGCCACCAAATATGCCCTGGCCCGCTGGGCCCGGCGGGTCTCCGCTGACTGGGGCGCCCGGGGCGTGCGCATCAACGCCGTCGCCCCCGGCAATGTCCGCACCGCCATGACGGACAAGCTGACCGCTGCGCACCTGGAGGCCGTCAAGGCCCTGCCGGTGCCCATCAACTATCAGGCGGAGGACCCCCTGATGGACCCGCTGGATATCGCCAACGCCATTGCCTTTCTGGTCTCTCCGGAGGCACACGGCATCAACGGCGTCGTTCTCTTTGTGGACGGCGGCACAGACGCCCTGCTCAATTCTGAGAAGGTTTATTAAGAAGGAGGCTGCAACTGATGATTCTTGCTGATTTTGCCCACGCCATGGAGCGCAAGGACTATGTGGCCATGTCCAAATGCTTCGCAGACAGCTCCCGGCTCTTTGACTATTGCCCTGCCGGTCTGGGAAAAGAAAACTTCCATATTTACGGCTCCCTGGCCATTGAGATGTTCTACCACAACCAGTTTTTCCTGGGCGGACTGGCAGTCTATGACGCGCAGATTGACAGCGAGCGCACCACCAACTTCTATATTTCTTACGGCGGAACCATCCTTCACGCCACCGCCACCATTGAGGCCTATGACGCCAAAACCGGCCTCATCCGGGAAATGGTCATCCGGCCCGCATAAAACTTTTCGCCGCCACGAAGTAAACAGTGCTTTTCTTGCTCCTGTCAGAAAAGTACCCAAAAGAATTACCCGCCAACAGGCGAGAGGGAACATATGATACTTTTCTTGCTTCTGCAAGAAAAGTATCCAAAAGAA
>CAZRNK010000257.1:0-3837 GCA_964601435.1 uncultured Oscillospiraceae bacterium
TATTCCCTCTTTCACTCGAAAATGAGATTTTGCTGCGCCCGGCCTTTTCAGGGTCGGGCGCAGCTTATCCGCACCTTACAGCCGGAGCGCTGTGCTCCAGGCCTGGCGCATGCACTTTTGAATATTGCCTGCGCCGTTGCAGTCGCCCACCAGATAAAACTCGTCCGCCGCACCGGCATAGGCCATGGCCTCATCCAGCCGGGGCTTTACGCCGCCGCAGATGACGACGCTGTCCGCCTCCAGCACATGGCGCTGGCCAGCCCTGTCCACATAGGTCACGCGGCCGCCCTCCACAGACTGGGTCGTCACGCCGGCAATCCCATGGATATTCTCATATTTCTCCCAGGCCGGGGCCATATGTCCTTTCCCGTCCGGCTCCACCTTCACCCAGGCCATGGTGATATAGTGGAGCTTGGAGCAGTCGTGGCCAATCTCGTCCTGGCGGGTCAGGACTGTAACCTCATGGCCGTTTTCCGCCAGATACATGGCCGTCTCAATACCCGTCTCGGAGCCGCCTACAATCGCGACATGCCGGCCCAGGCTGTCTGCCTTTCCAAAGATGTCGGCACAGGTGGGATACAGGGCCTTCCCCGCCGCATCCCGCAGCCCCTGAATGCTCGCCGGGAGCTGGGCCTGGGCGCCTGTGGCAGCAATCACGGCGTCAAAGCCGATTTTCGCCACTTCCTCAGAGGTGGGGGCACAGTTCAGGCACACGCTGACCCCTGCCTTCTCCATCTGGCGCACCAGCCAGTTTTTAAAGTCCCGAATGGGCCACTTGAAGCGGAAGGACTCCGCATGATAAAGCTGTCCGCCCAGATAACCGGTCTTTTCAAAAAGGGTGACGCTGTGGCCCCGCTCTGCGGCCACAATGGCGGCGCGCATCCCGGCGGGGCCGCCGCCGATGACCGCCACTTTTTTGCCCTTCCCCGCCGGCGGAACAAGCCGGTGCTCCACATGCTGGAGGCCCATTCTGGGGTTAACGCTGCACACGCTCACCCAGGGGTCCGGCGGGGTGCGGATGGTGCCGTGACACTTGTTGCACCACAGGCAGGGGGTCACGTCCTCCCCCCGGCCCTCCCGGAGCTTCTCGCCATAGTCGAAGTCGCAGATAAAGGCCCGGGCCATGCCGAACAAATCGCACTTGCCCGCCGCCAGATAGCCCTCCAGCTCGTCGGGGTCCTGGAAGCCGCCGATGGGCTCTACCAGAATATCCGCGCCGCCGGCCTTCACCGCCTCGGCATAGCGGATGGTCTCGTGCTGCCCCTTCTCAAAGGTAAAGCCCGTGGGATGGGAGAGGGTCATATCCTTTTCCCGGAGCTGAAGGATGTCAATCTTCCCCGCCGCCAGGTGGGAAAAGGCCACCGTATCCGCCAGGGTATAGCCGTTTTGCCGCTCGCCGGTGTAGCCCAAGGGCTGCTCCCCGGCCAGCTGGGCCTCGGTGATAAAGCCTTTGCCCAGAGCCTTTTTCACAGCGGCATAGCACTCCAGCAGCAGGCGGGTCCGGTTCTCCAGGCTGCCGCCATACTGGTCATTCCGGGGATTTTCACTGGGATGGAGGTGGTTCTCAATCCGCATGGTCACCCCATCATAGCCCCAGTCCCGATACTGCTTCACCTTCTGCACGAAGGCATCCACCACCTGGGGAATCATCTCTACCGGGATGGGCTCCGTGGTGTCCGGCCCCGAGCCCGGAGGGCCCTGGCGGGGGCCGCCGTTGAGGGAATAACCCCAGGGAAAGTGGATGTCCGTGGAGAGGAGCAGCTTGGCGCCATAGAAATGCACCTCTTCCGCCAGCGCGCTGAAATAGTTGGACACGCTGGGGTCGGACAAATCAAAGGCCTGCATGTGGGTAAAGTCCGCGTCTGCCGGGCCCTGGCGCTGGGCAGGATAGTTGTCCCACTCCGCCAGGGTAATCATGCCCGCGCCGTTTTTCGCCAAGCCGGCCACGAAGGCCCGGTACCCCTCCGCCGGGAAGGTCTCCGGCCCCTGGAGGAAGTGGGGCGAAGCGTTGGGATAGAGCATCCGGTTTTTCACAACAGTGTCCCCAATCCGCAGGGGTGCGAGCAGATGTGCGTATTTTTTCCCCATGCTTGCAACAGTCCTTTCTTCCGTATGTATTGGTATCCGGCCCAAAAGCGGGCCCGCAGCTTTGCTATGCAAAAGCCGATTTTTTACGCCTGTGCTGCCTCCGGGAGCTTGCACACATCCACCCAGCCCCGGGCGCCAGAGAACCGGTAGAGCTCATCGCAAGTAAGCTCGATGGCGCTGTTGGCGCTCCCTACAGCGGGAAAGACGCTTGCAAAGCGCCGCAGGCTCTCGTCCAGGTAGACGGGAATCTCCGGACGGATGCCGAAGGGGCACACGCCGCCCACCGGATGGCCCACCAGGGCGAGAACCTCGTCGGCAGAGAGCATCTTCGCCTTCATGCCAAAGCAGTCCTTGAACTTCCGGTTGTCAATCCGGGCGTCCCCGGCGGCCAGAATCAGCAGGCAGTCCTCCCCCTGCTTGAAGGAGAGGGTTTTGGCAATCCTTGCGCCTTCCACCCCCAGGGCCTGGGCCGCCAGCTCCACTGTGGCACTGGACACATCAAATTCCTGCACCCTATCCTCCACACCCAGGGCGCGGAGGTAGGCTCTCGCCGTTTCAATGGACATATATCTGCCTCCCCGCTGACAATTGGGCCCAATCTATACGTAAAAAAGCAAAAATGGGCCAGACGCCCTTGTGCCCGGGAACCTTCCGGTCCCCAGGCACAGGCTTCCATTTCTTGAAAATACAAAAGCTATCCTGACTAAAGCGCGCTTTTCCTGCGGCCGCTATCGCCCGCCGGAGCGTCCACCGCCGCCGCGGCCCATACGGCCGCCGAAGCCGCCCCCTCTTCCGCCTCCGCCGAAGCCGCTGCCGCCAAAACCGCCAGGGCGCCGGCCGCCCGAAGAGCGGGGCCGCGATCCGCCGGATCCGGGCCCACGGTGAGGCGGGGGCGGGGGATTGATGTGGGGTCCCCAATGCCGCCGCCGGCCAAAGAAGAAGGGAAAGACCGCCCCGGCGCGATAGTTGCCGTAATAGCGCCGCCGGCCCCCCAGGGCTGCGAACACCACAATCAATACGGCAACCAGGATAATAAAGAAAACAACAATCATAAACACCTCAAAAAAACTGCTCCGTTCCGCCGGCTGGCCCGGGACAGGCGCCCGCGCTCCGCTCCCGGCGCTTTCGGTAAGGGTGACGCCATAGTAGGCAGCATACCACTCCATCAGGGCGTTGGCCAGGCTCAACACGGCGCTGTCATAGTCCCCCTCGTCAAAGCCGGGCCAGAAATAATCGTTCAGCATGGTATCCACCATGTCGTCCGAGAGGGCGCTCTTCAGGCCGCTGCCCTGAACCATCCAGCCCTTGTTCTCCCGGACAATCCCCAGGACCAGGATGCCGTTGTTCTCTGTAGCGCTGCCCACGCCCCAGTCGTTAAAGAGCTGCGTGGCATACTCATCCGCATACAGCCCGTCGGAGTAGTTCACCATGACAAACACCATCTGGGCGCCGCTGCAGAGGGCCTCCAGCTGGGCATTATATGCACAGATGGTCTGCTCCGTCTCCGGACTGAGCACCCCGGCATCATCATTGACGTAAAATTCCTCGCTCTGCTCCACCACTGCCAGGGCCGGCGCTGCAAGCGCCGCTGTCCCCAGGCAGAGGACAAGGAGGAAAGCCATCAGCCGCTTTCCCATAGCAAATTCCTTTCCGTTATTCAAACCTTTCCGGGACATCCACATCCAGAACAGAGGAGAGGACGTTGGCCGGGAAGCGGGCGAGCTCCCGCTCCAAATCGTCTATCGCCTC
>CAZRNK010000258.1:0-3829 GCA_964601435.1 uncultured Oscillospiraceae bacterium
GCCGTGGCAAATGCCGCCACATGGTCAATGGATAAGTTCTTTAAGATATTCTGAAAGCGCAGCAGGGCCGAAACCGCCCGCTCCATCCCCGGCCGGGAGAGCCGGCCTTTGTCTGTCACATATCCCGCCAAACCAGCAGTGCTCTTTTCATGAAATACGGTCTGAATCCGCCCCTCCTCCACCTGATATACCGTCAGGCGGATGGTGTTGGAGCCAATGTCAATTACGCTGTACACCCGCGTTCCTCCAAAAAATCATAATATCGCAATGATAGAATGCATCATTGCCGCATTTTCTGCTATCACTATTATGTGCAGCTTTCGTTAAATTTGTGTAAAGTCCTGTCCTCTTGATCGGCTGGCACCGCTGTGCTACTATATAGTCAATCATTGGACAGGCATATATGTATCGACCGGAGAAGGCCGCTGAAAACTTCAAAACCCATAACCCGGTCTCTCCCCTGCTTCCGGGCCATGTCCAGCCGGAGGACACCATTATACAGGGTGTACAGAAATTTTTTCAGAAAGCGTGAACGCGGAATGGAGCTCATCATCAAGCACTTTGACCAGCTGACCACAGAGGAGCTGTTTAATATCTACAGGCTTCGGGTATCCGTCTTTGTGGTGGAGCAGGGCTGCCCCTACCAGGAGGTAGATGCGGCGGACAAGGCGGCCTACCACGTCTGGCTGCAGGACACTTCAGGCATCCAGGCCTATCTGCGGGTATTGCCGCCAGGGCAGCCCTTTGACTGCGCATCCCTGGGCAGGGTTCTTGCAGTCCGGCGCCGCTGCGGACTGGGCAGCCAAATCGTGGCTGCTGGAATTCAGGTCGCCAGGGAGAAATTTGCAGCGCAGCGCATCGTCCTCGAAGCCCAGGTTTATGCCCGGGGGCTGTACGAAAAGGCGGGCTTTGTCCAGACCTCTGCAGAATTTCTGGAAGACGGCATTCCCCATATCCAGATGACGTGGGAAGCGAGCCCCTCAGGAGACAAGCCGCCATGCTGAGTGCAAGAGCGCTTTATGAAGCCCTGCTGGCCGCTTATGGCGCGCCGCGCTGGTGGTCCGATGACCCCTTTACTGTTATGTTCCAGGCCGTACTGGTGCAGAACACCGCCTGGAACAGTGTGGAAAAAACCTGTGCTGCCATAGGCAGCCGCCTGACGCCCGAATATGTGGAAAGCCTGTCCGGGCCTGCGCTGGAGCAGCTTATTCGCCCCTGCGGTTTCTTTACAGCAAAGGCAAAAACCATACAGGCCCTGACCGCCTGGTTCCGGCAATATGGGTTTTCCCGTGAGGCTGTTCAGCAGCTGCCCTTGCAGCAGCTGCGCGCGGAGTTGCTTTCCATTCGGGGCGTGGGCGCGGAGACGGCGGATGTCATCGCGGTGTATGCGTTTTTCCAGCCGTCGTTTGTCATCGACGCCTATACCCGCCGGCTCCTCACCCGCCTTGGCCATGCATTTTCCGGCGACGGGGTTATCCGGCAGTTTTTTGAAACCGCGCTGCCCCGGGATGCCCGCCTGTATGGCCGGTATCACTGGCTGATTTTGGAGCACTGCATTACCTCCTGTAAAAAGAAGCCCGCGTGCGCCTCCTGCCCCCTTCAGACCCACTGCCGGCAGTGCCTGTAGCTGCCGCACCATAATTCTGCCATAGACAAAAAATTCCGCCGGCGCGCTTCTAAAGAAGCGCGCCGGCGGAATTTTTCCAGTTTTCCTTCCCCGCATCAGAAGCGGACGAAAGGGTTTTATTCCAATTTAAAAGCCGGTTTACACCAAATGCCCAAAGCGGTAGACTGTTTTCTGCCGGTAGATTTCCCCCTGGCCCAGACGGGGGCTGGGAAAGGCCGGGCAGTTGGGGGCGTTGGGGAAATGCTGAGTTTCCAGGCAAAATCCCCACCGGTTCCCATACTGAACGCCCCCCTTCCCTGCCGGACAGGGGGCCAGGAAATTCCCGGTGTAAAACTGCATTCCGGGCATGGTGGTCAGCACCTCCAGGGTAATGCCCGTCTCCTCCGACCAGGCCCGGGCAGCCCGCCGGAGCGTCCCCGCTGGGCCGTCCACCACCCAGTTGTGGTCATAACCGCCGGCCAGGGCGAGCTGAGGGAAAGGCGCATCGATTTCCGCCCCAATCCGCCGGGGCACACGCAAATCCATGGGGGTGCCCTCCACAGCGGCAATCTCCCCGCTGGGGATGCTCCCGGGGCCCACAGGCGTATAGGCCTGGCCAAAAATCTGTATCCACTGGTTTGTCACCGGCCCGCTGTCGTGGCCGGCGAGATTGAAATAGGTGTGGTTGGTCAGGCTGCATATGGTGTCCAGGCTGCTGACAGCCCAGTACTCAATTTCCAGGGCCGTATGGGTCAGGGTGTAGGTCACCCGCACCGACAAATCCCCCGGATATCCCTCCTGGCCATGGGGGCTGAACAGGGCCAGGACCACAAAGTTCTCCCCCGCCTCCTCCACAGCCCACACCTGTTTGTCAAAGCCCCGGAGGCCGCCATGGAGGTGGTTTCCCCCCTCATTTTCAGAGAGGGCATACCGCGTCCCATTCAGGGAAAAGGCCGCGCCGCCGATGCGGTTGGCATAGCGGCCCACCAGGGCCCCCAAATATTTGTCCTGGGCACAGTAGTCCTCCAGGGTCTCCAGCCCCAGGACGACATCTGCGTCCCCGCCCGAGGCAGCGGGTACGGTGAGACGCTGCACTGCGCCGCCATAGGTGAGGATGTCACAGGACAAACCGCCCCGGCGGAGCGTGAGTTTTTCTGTCTGGGTACCGTCCGGCAGGCGGCCAAAGGGTACCCGCTGTACATGTGTCATGGCGCCGTAAATCCCTTACTTCCGCTCCATGGCGTCCACTTCGGCACGCAGCTTCTCCACAAAGGCATCCAGGGACATGGCGCCCAGGTCTCCCTCTGACCGGTGGCGGACAGAGACAGTGGCGTTTTCGATGTCCCGGTCGCCGACAACCAGCATGTAGGGAATCTTCTCCAGCTGCGCTTCCCGAATCTTCTTGCCGATTTTCTCGTTCCGGTGGTCCGTCTCCACCCGGAACCCGGCATCGTCCAGCCGCTGGGCAATGGCGTCGGCATAGTCTGCGGCCCTATCCGTAATGGGCAGCACCTTCACCTGCACCGGGGCGAGCCAGGCGGGGAAGGCCCCGGCGAAGTGCTCGGTAATGACGCCGATGAAGCGCTCAATCGAGCCCAGGAGCGCCCGGTGAATCATGACGGGCCGGTGCTTTTCCCCGTCCTCGCCAATATACTCCAGCTCGAACCGCTCCGGCATCTGGAAGTCCAGCTGGATGGTGCCGCACTGCCAGGTGCGGCCCAGGGAATCCGCCAGATGGAAGTCCAGCTTGGGGCCATAGAAGGCGCCGTCGCCGGGGTTTAGAACAAAGTCCTTGCCCATCTCCGTAATCGCCGCCTGGAGGGTCTCCTCGGCAAACTGCCAGTCCGCCTCGTCCCCCATATGGTCCTCAGGCATGGTGCTCAGCTCAATCTGATAGGGCAGGCCGAAGGTGGAATAGATTTCATCAAAGAGGCGCACGACATTCTGGATTTCCCCCTTCATTTGGTCGGGGGTCATAAAGATGTGGGCATCGTCCTGGGTAAAGCAGCGGACCCGGAACAGCCCATGGAGGGCGCCGCTCATCTCGTGGCGGTGGACCAGCCCCAGCTCCGCCATGCGCAGGGGCAGATCCCGGTAAGAGTGGGGCTCATTTTTATATACCAGCATGCCGCCGGGGCAGTTCATGGGCTTGACGGCATAGTCCTCCCCGTCGATGACGGTGGTGTACATGTTGTCCTTATAGTGGTCCCAGTGGCCGGAGCG
>CAZRNK010000259.1:0-2694 GCA_964601435.1 uncultured Oscillospiraceae bacterium
GCTCCTGCAAGAAAAGTACCCAAAAGAACAGGCCAAAGGGGGAACGGCTCACCATGCCGTCACCCCTTGTGGAATCCCCTCTCTAAAATCTCAGTCACAAGCCTCGGGGCCGAAGGCAGAATGTTGGAAAGCCCTCCAGCAACGAACGACGGGCCTTAGGCCCTGGACGAAGCAGGGTCTCAGTGCAAAGTTTCCCTCTAAGATTTAGCATAGCCCAGGGCGCAAGCCCGGCGAATGGTTGCTGGAGTCAAATTCGTTTATCTCCCCCAGCAAGGCCGCAACTGGCTGAAGGTTTAGAGGGGGAGTCAAGAGGGGGAACAGCCTTTGTCGCTGTTCCCCCTTTTGCGGCGTTTCTTTTGGATACTTTTCCTTCGCTGGAGAAAGAAAAGTAACAGTACCCCCGTCCCGCCCGTGGGCGGATAATATTCTTTTGAGTACGTTTCTTGCAGAAAAAAAACTCGGCTATAGTCTTGCCAGCTCCCGCCGGAGGCGGAGGATGATGCGCTTTTCCAGGCGGCTGATGTAGCTCTGGGAGATGCCCATCTGGTCGGCCACTTCCTTTTGGGTGTACTCATGGGTGCCGCCTAGGCCGAAACGGAGAGTAATAATGTGCCGATCCCGCTCCCCCAGGCGGGCCACCGCCTCCCGGAGCAGGGTGCGCTCCACGTCCTCCTCCAGAGGGCGGGAGACTTCGTCGGCGTCTGTGCCCAGCACATCCGAGAGGAGCAGCTCGTTGCCGACCCAGTCGGTGTTCAGGGGCTCGTCAAAAGAGATTTCGGTGCGCTGGGCGCTGATTTTCCGCAGGTGCATCAGGATTTCGTTTTCAATGCACCGGGAGGCGTAGGTGGCCAGCTTGATGTTTTTGCTGCTGTTGAAGGTGCCGATGGCCTTGATGAGCCCGATGGTGCCAATGGAGATTAAATCCTCGATGTTGACCCCGGTGTTTTCAAAGCGGCGGGCGATGTACACCACCAGCCGGAGGTTGTGCTCAATGAGCTTTTCCTTGGCGCCGGGCTCTCCGGCGTCCAGGGCGGCAATGGCGGCGGCCTCCTCCGCCTTATCCAGCGGCGGGGGCAGGGTGTCGCTGCCGCCGATGTAATAGATGGGCGGGGGGAGCGTCAGGCCCAGACGCATCAGGGAGCGCTGCATCAGAAGATAGAGCCGCAGGGAGAGGCGGCCGCATTTCGTGGGCGGGAAAAAGAGCATGGATGGGTACCTCCTTTGGGAAAATGGAAGGGGCGCTTTGGCCCCAGCGTCAGACAATGGCCCGGTAACTGCCGTCCTCGCTGAGGGGGGTGGGGGAGAGGGCCACCAGATACCGGGCGCCCTGGGCGTCCAGGGTCAGGGTGTCCGGCCGGAAGGCCAGGAGCAGGCCCTGCTTTACCCCGATGGCGCTGTAGGGCAGCAGGCGGAATTTCCCTTTCAGGCCGGGAATCTCCCCCAGGGCTACCAGGGCGGCCATGGGGTCGGAGAGGGAGCGGAGGACTTCCCCGGCGGCGGGAAAGAGCGGGCAGAGGGCCTCCGCCTCCGCCACCAGGACCTGCTCCCCGGTGAGGCTGTCGCAGAGGCTGTTGCCTGTGTCCTCCAGGGCGGGGAGGGTGACAAGGCGGCCCTGGAAGCCGATGGCAGCGGTGCAGATGCGCTGCTGGGTGCGGTGCATGGCCCGGTGGAAAATCAGGGTGAGGACTGCGTAGCAGACGGCGAAGCTGAGGAGCAGGACCTTGAAGTCCACCGGGAGATACAGCCCAGCCCCCGGAGCGGCGCCCCCCAGCATGGAGGCGCCCCACACCGCCCCGCCGAAGGCGGCCGAGACGGCGAAGAAGGTAAGGATGCAGCGCAAAAGGCGCCCCTCCCCCCCATAGGCGATGAGGGCCATGGCCGCCCCGGCGCAGAGCTTTACCGGCGCCGCGGTCAGGAAGGCCAGGGGCGGCAGCACCACGGCAACGGCATAGGCGCCCCCCAGGGCGGCGCCCAGGGCATAGCGGAGCCGCCGCAGGGGCAGGGCGCAAATCCGCCCCGCTGCCAGCAGGAGCAGGTAGTCGAGGATGAAATTCAAAAGAAACAGGGAGTCTATGTAAATGACCTTCATGTGGACAATTATAGGCTGTCCGGCGCAAAAAGTTTGTCAATTGCCAAATGTCGCAAAGTGTGTTAAAATGCTCCCCTGCGCGCCTTGCTCCAAAAGGGGGGGAAAGGGCGAAAGACTTCGGTGAATATGACGAAATCATAAATTTTCCCCAGAACCCCTTTTAAATTTCCGGGGTTTATATTACAATAAAGAGCTAGAAAACGGTTCGTAAGGGAGCGGAAGCCATGGCAGAGGAAAAAAAGCCCGTGTACAAACGGGTACTGTTGAAAATCAGCGGCGAGGCCCTGGCCGGGGAGGCCGGACGGGGGCTGGACTTTGACGTCATCCGGGCGGTGTGCGCCGCGGTGAAGGAGTGCACCCAGCTGGGGGTGGAAATCGGCATTGTCGTCGGCGGCGGCAACTTCTGGCGGGGCGCCAAGGACGGCGGCGGGCGCATGGAGCGCACCCGGGCCGACCATATGGGCATGATGGCCACGGTCATGAACTGCCTGGCCCTGGCGGATATGCTGGAGCAGATGGGCGTGCCCGTCCGGGTCCAGACCGCCATTGAGATGCGCACTGTGGCCGAGCCCTATATCCGGCTGAAGGCGGATAAGCACCTGCGC
>CAZRNK010000259.1:2704-3827 GCA_964601435.1 uncultured Oscillospiraceae bacterium
GCGCCGGGGCCGGGTGGTCATCTTCGGCTGCGGCACCGGCAGCCCCTTCTTCTCCACAGACACTGCGGCGGTGCTCCGGGCGGCGGAGATTGGGGCGGACGCCATCCTCCTGGCCAAGAATGTGGACGGGGTCTACAGCGCCGACCCCAAGGAGGACCCGGACGCGGTGAAGTTTGACTCCATCACTTATGACGAAATCCTGGCCCGCCATCTGGCAGTGATGGACTCTACGGCCACCAGCCTCAGCATGGACAACAAGATACCCGTCATCCTCTTTGCCCTGAAGGACCCGGAAAATATTGTCCGGGTGGTGCTGGGCGAGAAGATTGGCACAACGGTCCAGTAAACTTAAGCTTTCCTGCATTGCGCATTTTTTTACTTTGATTTTCAGATATTGGAGGGAACGAACATGACAAGCGATTATGCAGTATTTACCGACAAGATGAAGAAGACCACCGAGGTGCTCTCTTCCCAGTTTGCCTCTGTCCGGGCCGGGCGGGCCAACGCCGCAGTCCTGGACCAAATCCAGGTGGAGTATTACGGCACGCCCACACCCATCCAGCAGATTGCCACCATCTCGTCTCCCGACCCCCGCTCCCTGGCCATCCAGCCCTGGGACAACAGCGTGCTCAAGGCCATTGAGAAGGCCATCCAGGCCAGCGATTTGGGCATCAACCCCCAGAATGATGGCCGGATTATCCGCCTGGTTTTCCCCCAGCTCACCGAGGAGCGGCGCAAGGAGCTGGCCAAGCAGGTGAAGAAATACGGCGAGGATGCCAAGGTGGCCATCCGCAACATCCGCCGGGACGCCATGGACAGCTTCAAGAAGCAGCAGAAGAAGTCCGAAATTACCGAGGACGATTTGAAGAATATGGAGAAGGACCTCCAGAAGCTGACGGATGAGTATATCAAGACGGTGGAGACCATGACAGAGAAGAAGGAGAAGGAGCTCTCCGAAATCTGACATGGGGATTTTCAAAAAGAAACGGGCGCATGCGGCGGGGGCGGTGGATTTTTCTGACCTCCCCCGCCATGTTGCCATTATTATGGACGGCAACGGCCGCTGGGCCCAGGCCAAGGGGCTGCCCCGGACGGCGGGCCATGCGGCCGGGGCCGAGACTTT
>CAZRNK010000260.1:0-3826 GCA_964601435.1 uncultured Oscillospiraceae bacterium
GGTGGTTCTGGTGATTGAAGAACTGTTTGACACCTGGCTGAGCAACAAAGAGGAATATGATTACTATCAGTATTTTGACACCTGCTGGGAGCGGGAGACCACGGATATTTTGCTCCGGGACCGGAACCACCCCTGTATTTTTGCCTGGAGCCTGGGCAACGAAGTCCAGGACCCCTTTGAAGTTGGCGGCTATGACCGGGCCCGGCAGATTGCCGATAAAGTGCGCTCCCTGGACAGCGACCGCTGGCTTACGCTGGGCGGAATCGTCTCCAATCCAATGACACAGGCAGACATTGCCGAGGCTGCGGACTTCTTCAGGAGCTATGAAAACGTGCCGGAGGCCATGATAGAGCGCCTGGGTCACAGTCCGATTCCCTTCCCCGTTACCAAGGCGGACCTGGACATCACAGAGGAGATTGTGGATATGGTGGACCTGCACTATGAGTTCATCCGCTATCCTTCCCTGGTGCGGGAGCGGCCGGACAGCATGATTATTGGAACGGAAGAAATGGGCTCTGAGATTGATTTGACCTGGGAGATGGTTAACCGCTACCCCCAGGTGGTGGGCGACTTCGTATGGCCCTGCTGGGATTACATTGGCGAAGCGGGCAATGGCGTATGCCTCTACCTGACGCCGGAGGAGGCGGCGGAAATCCGCAGCCGGGACAACTCCCAGGGCAAACATCCGGAGCAGTTCCCACACCGCACCTTTGGCGACGGGGATTTTGACATCTGCGGGTATCCCCGGCCCATGAACGCCTTCCACAAAGTGGTCTGGGGCAGCCCGGATACGGTGGTCCTGGTCCTGCCCCCCAAGTACAACGGCATGGAGGTGGAGTGTTCCACCTTTGCATGGCAGGATTTGCAGCCCTGCTGGTCATACCCGGGCCATGAAGGGGAGCAACTGCAGGTGGAAGTCTACTCCCGGGCGGAGGAAGTGGAGCTGCTGCTCAACGGCGTTTCCCTGGGCCGCCAGTCTACAGGCGCGAAGTTCCGCTATCGTGCGCTTTTCCGTGTGCCCTATGCCCCTGGCACCCTTACCGCTGTGAGTTATACAGGCGGGGTGGAGGTTTCCCGCTCTGCGCTCGAGACGGTGGGGGAGAGCGTCTCTATAACCCTGCGTCCGGAGGTGGGCAGCCGGCGGGCGGACGAAATGTCCCTTGTCTATGTGGATGTGCTGTTTACAGATGCCCAGGGCCGCCGTGTCCATACGGTGGAGTGCCCGGTCCGGGCCAGTGTCTCTGGAGCGGGAATGCTGCTCTCCCTGGCCAGCGGGCGGCCGTCTACGACAGAGAACTATACCTCCGGCTGTTTTACTGCGCTGGACGGGCGCCTCCAGGCCGTTATCCGCAGCAGCGGAGAGGCGGGAAGTGCACTGCTGCATGTAGAGGCCCCCGGCTATCCGCCTGCGGAGCTGGAAATTGCGTTTGTGTAATATGAGAAGGAGTGAGCCATGAACACACGTTATCCGCATTTATTTTCTCCATTTCGGCTGGGGAACCGGATTTTAAAAAGCCATCTCATCACCACCCCCAGCGGCATGCATATGAACCGGGCCTCAGAGCCTTTTGTTACAGACACGCTGATTACCTATTATGAGAACAAGGCCCGCAATGGCGCGGCCATGATTCAGGTAAACGGCGGCGTCATGGACTATGACCCCAATAATACCGACAGCTTCCACGCCAACCATGATGTCATGGACCCGCGGAACCGGCGTGCCCTTGCCCAGCTGGTGGACAGCATTCATCTGTATGGCGCCCTGGCCAATGTCAACCTGCACCTGGGTCTCCCGGAGGGCTATGATGTCAGCGGCGACATTCAGGATGCGCGCATGCTGCCCCCGGCGCCGCCAGGGACAGTTTACAAGGAAATCCCCGAGGAAATGATGCTGGAATTTGCGGACAAGTTTACCGATACGCTGGCCGCGCTCCGGCAGGATTGCGGCTATGACGGCTGCTTTCTGCACCTGGCCTACCGGATGATGCCCCTGGGCCGGTTTATCTCCCCGCTGACAAACCACCGTACCGACGCTTATGGGGGCAGCCTGGAGAACAACCTCCGCTATCCCCGGTATGTGATGGAGCAGATTAAGAAGAAGTGCGGTCAGGATTTTATTATTGAAATCTCCATGAGCGGCTATGACCCGGAGGAGTGTCCGGGCGGCCTCACCAAGGCGGATGTGGCCACCTATCTGAAAATGCTCAAGGGACTGGTAGATTTGGTTCAAATCAAGGCCCCCTGGCTGGACCCGGCCCACCCGATTCAGTTCCACAGCAAGCATCCATGGATAGATTTGGAAGCTGAAATCCGGGAGCTGTCCGGCCGGGCCATTCCCATCCTCGGCGTAGGCGGCCTGGGGAACCCCGACGACGCGGAGCGGGTCCTGGCCGAGGACAAGGTGGATTTGGTCGGCGTATGCCGGGCCTGGATTTCCAACCCGGAATATGGCCGCCTGGTATATGAAAATCGGACAGACGACATAGTCCCCTGCCTGCGCTGCAACAAGTGCCACCGGCCCGGCCTGTTCGACCCGCTGATTCCTGGGTGTTCAGTCAACCCTGCCTATGGCATTGAGCACAAAATGCACCGGATTGTAAAGCCCCTGGGCCGGTCTAAAAAGCTGGCTGTGGTCGGCGGCGGACCGGCGGGCATGCGCACCGCCATGTACCTGCGGGACCGCGGCCACAGTGTCACCCTCTTTGAAAGGAATGACCGGCTGGGCGGACAGCTCAACTGCACCACCCACGTGGACTTCAAGTGGACGCTCCAAGACTATAAAAACTGGCTCATCTATCAGGTGGGGAAGAAAGATGTGGATGTCCGGCTGAACACCCCCGCAACCAAGGAGCTGCTCCGCGCCGGCGGCTATGAGGAAATTTTCATTTGTGTGGGCGCAGACCCCACGCTGCCGAACCTGCCCGGCGCCGACGGGGCCAATGTCTCCTTCGGCATCGACGCGTTTGAGCACTATGGCCATCTGGGCCAGCGCATTGTTATCATCGGCGGCGGAGAAGTGGGCATGGAGCTGGCCATTTTCCTGGGCCGCATGGGAAAGGAAGTGACGGTGCTCAGCCGGAACAAGCGCCTGGCCAAGGACTCCGCTCCCCTGCATTTCTATAATATGTTCCGGGAGGAATGGGAAAAGCTCCCCAATGTGACCCCCATTCCGGGCGCTGCTGCCGTGGCGATTGATGCAGAAGGCGTGACGTATGAGCTGGATGGGCAGCGAGAAAAAGCACGATGCGACAATGTGCTGCTGACTGTGGGTATGACGGCCCGGCGGGAGGAGGCCATGTCCCTGTTTGTAGAGGGGGTACGATGCCACCTGGTGGGCGACTGCGACACGCCCGGCAACCTGCTCCGGCTGAACCGGTGTGCGCTGGGTGAAACTTCATATATTTGATAAAAATAATTTTTAGGAGGATGAAAATGAACCAGAAACGATGGATAGCACAGATTTTGGCTGTGGTGCTGCTTCTGACGCTGCTGGCAGCCTGCGGGACAAGTTCTGAAGATGAAGCAACTGTCCAACCCACGGCGGCAGCAGGGACCGCACAGCCGTCGGAGACCCAGGCGCCGGCTGCGGAGGCCCCGGCCACTGAAGCCCCCGAAGTTGAAATCACCGGCGCTGTGATTCCTGTATCGGAGCTGCCGGAGGAATATGACGTCCTGTATGGTATGTATGATTTTGAGACGTATATCCCCCTGCCCCTGACGGAGGAGGGCGAGGTGCTCACCTACTGGCTGACAGGCCAGCCCTTCACCGCCGCCATGGACATCGATTACGATGAGCTGACCTATTACCGGGGGCTGGAGGCTCGCA
>CAZRNK010000261.1:0-3821 GCA_964601435.1 uncultured Oscillospiraceae bacterium
GGCATGGTGAGCCGGGTCCCCTTTGGCCTGTTCTTTTGGGTACTTTTCTTGCAGGGGCAAGAAAAGTACCGCTCTCGTCCCCTCGCGAGGGGAAAAACTTCTTTTGGATACTTTTCTTGCTCCTGCAAGAAAAGTATCACTTTTGTTCTTTCACTGGAGAAAGAAAAGTAACCGTTCCCCGGCGCTGGCGTCTGTGCCGGGGAACGGTCGCTTACTTCTGTCGGTTCTGCATGTAGTCCACCAGTGCAGTGAGGCTGTCGCTGAGGTTCTGGGAGACTTCCGGCCCCAGGGCCTCCAGGCTGTCGGCGAGAAACTGGTCAATCCCCTCATGGAAGGTGTTGGCCCGCTTCAGCCCCTCCGGCGTCAGATACAGGCACCGGCTCTGCCCGGGGGCGTCCCCGGTGCAGATAAGGCCGGATTTTTTCATGTTCCGTACAGAGACGGACAGGCTGGGCATTCCCACGCCCACCATCTCCGAGAGCTCAGAGAGGGTGCAGCCGGGGTTGGCCTTGATGATGGTCAGAATCCGGGGCTGCCCGCTGTAGAGGCCGGCCCGGGTGCACAGCGTCCGCTGGATGCGGGCGTATTCATAGGTGAACTGGAACAGCAGCCCACCGAAGTCAAACCGGTCAACAGCCATATGCGGACCCTCCTCCCAGGTGGGAATCGGGGCTATACAGTCCATTCATATCGGTAATTATTCCTTTCTTCTGGCTTATCGGTATCCATGGGTGCGGATATAGGTGATGACCTTCTGCAGGGACTCCGGGGTCAGATGGAGCCCGTCGCCGTTGTCCCCGTCCTCGGGCAGATAGCCGGATTCGTCTTTCAGCGCGGAGGCGCTGTTTAAAAACCGGGTACCCGTTGTCTCGGCAATATCCCGCAGCCAGGTGTTGCCGGTGTCGATTTTCTCATTGGAAATACCGCTGGAGGTGTCATAGGTGGCGGTCACCGGGTACATGGAGTTGATGATAATTTTGGTGTTGGGGCTGTTGGCCTGGATGGTTTCCACGAGGGAAATATACTCAGACTTGAAATAGTCCTCCCCCATAGAGGCAATGCCGTTCACCCCCAGGGTAATCAGGAGGTATTCCGGCTGAGCCCGGCTCACAATCTCCGCAACGGTCAGTTCCTCCCCGGTGTCCGGGTAGTAGATGCGGATAAAGCTCTGGTTAAACAGGCTGAAGGTGCCATTGGAGGGCGTCCAGACCTGATTGCGGTTTACAACGTTATAGACCGCCAGGCCATAGGTGGTGGAGTCCCCCATAAAGACAAATTTATCGATATATTCCTGCCCCATATCCTCTGTCTCTGCCAGCTCAGTGGGACCGCTGGAGACGGGCGCCTCTGTAGAATCCGGGGGCACAGTGGGGTCATTAATGACTGGGACCTCCTGCGTAACACCGGGGGTGTCATCCAGGCCGGGCCCCTGGGAGGTGAGCACGTCCGGGTTCGCCGTCTCGTCAGCGGCGTCAAAATGGGAGGCCGAGGCAAAGATGAGGGAGAAGAGCACCAAAAGCAGTGAAAAAATAATTGCGCCAGACCAGAAATAGTAGAAAACAGAATTGCTTTTCTTTCTGCGGTTCATAATAGCGCGTCCTTCCTGTATGAGGCATTTGCAAAGTTGCCTACGGTATTATAACACAGTCCAAAATTTTTTCCAACATAAATTATAGCCGGCGGCTGGTTTTTCCCGTTTTCAGCGGGCGGGGCCTGCAACGCCGCTATAAGAACTCTATACAATTCAGACGAAGTCTAAACAAAAAAGTTCCGGAATGGAAATAGCATGCAGAAAATTGTCCGGGCGCGTGCCCGGGCCGGAAAGCGGCACAAAAAAGGCGGGAAATTCAAAATAGGGGGAAGGAAAAATTTCCCCTTGCAAACTGGAAATAAAGGCAGTATAATACCATTTCGCCGGCCGGATGAACGCCCCTGTGCCGGCTGTATTTTCGGAGCTGAAAAGGCCCCTGGGCGGCAGAGAGATATTTGGAGTAAAGGAGTATGGCTTATGGTCGATGCAAAGCGCCATGATACGCTGACTGAGGGCTCAATTTGGAAGGGGCTGACGTTTTTTGCCATCCCCATTATGCTCAGCAACCTGCTGCAGCAGCTCTACAATACCATAGACAGCGCAGTGGTGGGTACCTTCTCCGGCAGTACGGCCCTGGCCGCTGTCGGCTCCACAGCGGCGCTGATTAATCTGCTGGTGGGTTTCTTTTTGGGGCTCTCCACGGGCACTGGCGTGGCTTATGCCACCTATTTCGGCGCCGGGGATCAGCGGAACTTAAAAAAGGTTATGGAGAGCGCCCTGATTATGAGTGTGATTATCGGGGTGTTTTTGACCATTGTCGGTGTTGCGTTTACGCCCTGGATGCTGGAAATGGTGGGGACGCCGGCAGATGTGATGGAGGAGGCCATCACCTATCTGCGTATCTATTTTTCCGGTATTCTGGTGATGCTGATTTACAATGTTGGCGCCGGGATTATCCGGGCGGGGGGCGACTCCCGCCGCCCGCTGTATTACCTGGCGGCCAGCGGGCTGACCAACCTGCTGCTGGACTTGCTGTTTGTGGCTGCCTTTGATATGGGTGTGGCCGGCGCTGCCTGGGCCACGGTGATTTCCCAGGTTGTGTCCGCGGTGCTGGTGGTCATCCACATGATGCGGCTGCCGGAGAGCTACCGCCTCCGCCTGCGGGAACTGCGCCTGGACAAGAAAATCAGCATTCAGCTGATTAAGCTGGCTGTGCCCTGCGGGCTCCAGTCCAGCATGTTCAATATCTCCAACCTGCTGGTGCAGGCAAAAATCAACACTTTCGGCTCCACAGCCATGGCGGGGGTGGCCGCCTACAATAAAATTGACGGCTTCCTCTACATGCCTACTATGGCCCTGAGCCTGGCCATTACCACCTTCGTGGGGCAGAACATCGGCGCGGGCAAGACAGAGCGGGTCCGTCGGGGAATCCGGGTATGCGTGATTTTGGCTGCGGTTATAGCAGCCGTGATTGCCGGGGTAATTCTGCTCCTGGGTCGGACGGCGCTCCGGCTGTTTACGGACGATGCCGCCGTTATGGATTACGGCTTCCAGATGATGTGGACCCTGGCTCCCTTTGCCTGGCTGTTTACGCCGTCGGACATTCTCGGCGGCGCCATCCGGGGGGCCGGTTCGCCGGTGCAGGTGACGATTATCAGCGCGCTGTGCATCTGCGTGTTCCGGATTGTCTGGCTGTACGGCCTGCTGCCTTTTATCCCGGACATCCAGGTGGTGTTCTGGTGTTATCCGGTGTCCTGGGTGGTGTCCACCTTCTGTATGGGGGTGTATTATTTCAAGGGGAAATGGATGCGCGCCGGAATTTCCGGAGAGAGCCTGCAGGAGCAGTACGAATAAGACTCGAAGTTTTGGGTAAAGATGGAATGGAAAAGCGGGGCGCCGGAACTTTGGCTCCCCGCTTTTAACGTATATGGACGACTTCGGCGGTGTTCAGGCCCATTTCCGGGCGTGCCGTACCAGAAAGGCGGAGGCAGCAAGGGCGCTTCCGGCGATGGCGGCGATGACGATGGCTTTTTTCATATTGCTTCGCTCCTTACCTGTTGAATTTAAGAAAAGTATAGATGAAAATCTGTGCGTTTTTGCATCAATTTTATGTCGAAACCGTAAACGTTTTTTTAAACGGACTTGAGAAAAAATCCCCGCGGCTATAGCCGATTGTCTATAAGACAGTAATTAAAAGCAAATGACGCTCGGCGGCTGTCTGGCAGGATTGGACATCGAAAAGACACCATGGATTTAGTCGATATGGCTAAATCCATGGTGTCTTTTTTGC
>CAZRNK010000262.1:0-3804 GCA_964601435.1 uncultured Oscillospiraceae bacterium
GCGGCCTCCTGAACCCCATTCAGGCGCGATACCAAACTTCGCCACACCCGGATATTTTTCACGCCCACTCTTGAGCGCCTATGTATCATACCATACCCGCCAGAGAAATGCAAGAGAAAAAACTGAAAAAAATATTTTTCTGCCGCGCAAAACACCTCTTGACAAATAATACTATGCACTGTATAGTATTGTGCGAAAGGAGGCAACGCCTTGGATATGCAGTTGAAACGCGGGCTGCTGGATATCTGTGTATTAACGGCACTGCTCCACGAGGATTCCTACGGCTACAAAATTATCCGGGATTTAACGCCCCACATCGCCATTTCGGAATCCACCCTCTACCCCATTCTGCGGCGGCTGGAGGGGAGCGGCTGTGTAACGGTCTACTCGGTGGAGCACAATGGCCGCCTGCGAAAGTATTATCGGATTACAGCCCAGGGAAAGGCACGAATTTCCGAGTTTTTGGTGGAGTGGAAATCCGTTATGGACGTCTATCATTACATTCAATTCGAGGTGGAAAAAGGCAATGAATAAAGCGCAGTTCTGCAGCGCCCTACGCCGGCAGCTCCAGCAGCTCCCGGCAGACGCAGTAGAGGAATATATTGAGAATTTTTGTGAGCTGATTCAGGACAGGATGGAGGAGGGCCTTTCCGAGGAGGAGGCGGTGGCCACGCTGGCCCCGCCGGAGAAAATTGCCGAGGATATCCTGCTGGAGACCCCCATCTCCACCCTGGTCCGGACAAAGATACGGGGGCGAGGCGCCGCCCGCATGGGCGCCGGTACCATCGTGCTGCTCATCCTGGGCTCTCCAATCTGGCTGCCGCTGCTCCTGGTTGCCGGCGTGGTGGTCCTCAGCGTTTACATTGTCCTCTGGGTCCTGATTGGCTGCCTGTACTTAATGATAGGCATCTGCGGCCTGGGCGGCGTCGGGACCATCGTGTTCTTTCCCCTGTTTTTCTCCCGCGGACTCACCACGGGCCTGTACAATCTGGGTTTCGGCCTGTTCTTTCTGGGCCTTGCCCTGCTGCTGTTGTTCCCGGTGCACGACGCCGCCCGCGGCTGCGTCCGGGCCAGCGCCTGCTTCGGCCGGTGGTTAAAGCGGCGGCTGATTCGAAAGGAGGCGGCATAACATGCGTCCAATTGTAAAACGAATTGTCATTCTGGGCAGCCTGCTGGCCGCTGCGGGCGTCCTGCTGGTGGGCACTGCCCTGGCCCTCTCCGGTTTTGACTGGAGTGAGGCTGGCATCAGCGAACAGTTTGTGGAAAAGACCTATACGGCTGACCGGGCCTACACCTCCCTGGAGCTGGACACCTGGGACACACCGGTGGAAATCCATGTGGGCGGAGAGCGCATTTCCCTCTCCTATTCCGAGAGCAACCTGCGCCACTATGAATTTCGCACATCGGGGGACACGCTGGAAATTCAGTGTATCAGCGACCGGAAGTGGTACGACTATATCGGCTTTCAGCTCGAGGGCTTTGCCGAGTCTTCTCTGGTGCTGACCATTCCGGCAGAAATGGCGGGGGATGTAGAGATTTTCACCAGCAATGGCGCCATCACGCTGGACGCCGCCCTCTCTGTAGACGGCGCACTGACGCTGGAGAGCAGCAACGCCGCTGTCCTATGCCAGGACGTCACTGCCGGCAGCCTGGAAGTAATCAGCAGCAATGGGGAACTGCTGTGTCAAAATGCGTCAGCAGAGGAAATCTATCTGGAAACCAGTAACGGCAGCCTGACTGCGGAGAATCTCTCTGCCGGCACCATAACGGCCGCCACCAGCAATGGCCGCCTCGCCCTGTCCGGCCTCCAGGCGGACACAATTGAAACAGAAAACAGCAACGGCGGCCTTTCCCTCGCCGGCATTACCGCCGGCACCCTGACCGGCGAGACCTCCAACGCAGATATTGTGCTGGAGCGGGTGGAAGTGACGGAGGCCCTGACGCTGGAAAGCAGCAACGCCGCCATCTCCGGTACCGTTGTCGGCGACGATGTGGATTTCACCATCGAGAGCGAGACCTCCAACGCCTCCAGCAATCTGCCGGAGCGCTGGGGCAGCGGGGATATTCGGCTCACCGCCCGCACCAGCAACGGGGACATTCAAATTGACTTTGTTCGGTAAGCGGCAAATTTCCATAAGCAAAAGCGCCCCTTCGGATGGCCTGCCGGCCATCCGAAGGGGCACCGCTTCTCCTCTGCTGTACCAAGCAGCGAGCAGCAAGCACATACACCACCTTCAAAGATTTTTTTGATAAAAAAGTTCTTTACAAATTCAAATAATATTGTTATAATACTTAAGCTGTCATTTACGGGCCTGTAGCGCAGCTGGGAGCGCATCACATTCGCATTGTGGGGGTCGTCGGTTCGAATCCGATCAGGTCCACCAAAATCGGCAAGTTCCAAACGGAGCTTGCCGATTTTCTTTTCCCCCTTCTCGCGCCCGTGGAGGATATTCGGGGCGGAGCAGGAACTCCGGCCTCCTCTATTATTTGATGGATGCAGTGAGGGATGTATTGATGGATGCGCTCTCCTGTGGTACAATAACGGCAGCAGAAGTGAGGAGGTGTTCCCCCATATGAAACAGCCGCCCTTTCAAATTACAAATTCCATGATTGACCAGGTTTCCAAGATTTCCGAGCTGGTGGGGCAGCTCTCCCTGTCCCCCGGTCTCTCTGCCGACCCGGTGCTTCGACGGCAGAACCGTATCCGCACCATCCACGGCTCCCTGGCCATCGAGCAAAATACCCTCACGCTGGAGCAGGTGACGGCGGTGCTGAATGGCAAGAGCGTTTTGGCTCCGCCCAAGGACATCGCCGAGGTGAAAAACGCCTATGAGATATACGAGCGGCTGGACCAGCTGGACCCCTATTCCGCGGATGACCTGCTCACTGCCCACGGCATCATGACCCGGGGGCTTACGGAGGAGTCCGGCGTCTTCCGTTCCCGCCCTGTGGGCGTAGTGAATCAGGCGGGACGCATCGTCCATTTCGGCACGCTCCCCCAATATGTGCCGGGGCTGGTGTCAGAACTCTTGGCGTGGACGAAAAACAGCGACCTGCACATGCTGATTCGCAGCTGTGTGTTCCACTATGAGTTTGAATTGATTCACCCTTTTGCCGACGGAAACGGGCGCGTGGGCCGGCTGTGGCACACCCTGCTGCTCTCCAAATGGAAGCCGGCCTTTGCCTGGCTGCCGGCGGAGTCTATCATCCACGACCACCAGCAGGAATACTATCGGGCCATCAACGCCTCCAATGACGCCGGGGAATCCACAGCGTTCATCGACTTCATGCTGTCTGTCATTTACGCATCCCTCATGGAAGCCATCAACGTGCGTGATGAAATGCGCGATGTACGCAAGGATAAGTCCGCTCTCCGCTGGCAGAAGATTGAACTGTACCTGCAAACCCACGAGGTCATCCAGAACGCCGGTGTGCAAAAGCTCTGCGGCGTGTCCGCTGCCACCGCAAACCGAATCCTGAAAAAACTGACTGACGATGGAAAGCTGACCCGCTGCCGGACGGGTGGGCACTGGGCATACCGGCTGGCAGAGCAATCCTGGGCGCGAAACACCGGCAAATGAGGTCCCCGGCTTGTCCACCGCACAACGCAGGAGCGCACCACGAAAATGCCCGGCGGGCAAAGTGCAGCCGAAAAGGCCCCGGTCGGGTTTTTTTCGACAAACTAAGGAGAGGGAGGCAAAAGCCTCCCTCTCCTTAATTTGTCTGTCATTCAGCTCCGTTCCTGCACAACGCCCTCGCAGAACCGCTGGAGCATGGCGGCCACCTGGGCGCGGGCGGCGTCGC
>CAZRNK010000263.1:0-2438 GCA_964601435.1 uncultured Oscillospiraceae bacterium
TTGGCCTGTTCTTTTGGTTCCTTTTCTTGCAGAAGCAAGAAAAGGAACGCCTTCGCTCCGCCCGCAGGCGGAAAATATTCTTTTGGGTACTTTTCTTTCGCTGGAGAAAGAAAAGTAACAGCACCCCCGCCCCCCTCGCAAGGGAAATTTTCTTTTGCAAGCCTTTTCTGAAAAGGCAAGAAAAGGTGGTTCTATTCCCGGATGGTGCCGTCTGCATGGAAGGTGGGCAGGGGCGCCAGATAGATGATGTCATCCCGGCTGCGGGCATCCCCCTCTGCCAGAATCGCCATCTTCCCGGCGATGATGCCGCCGGCCTTGCGCACCAGTTCCTCCATGGCGTGGAGAGATTCCCCGGTGGAAATCACATCGTCCACAATCAAAATCCGCTTGCCCGCCATCATTTCCGCGTCGGCGGTGTCCAGCACCAGCTTCTGCACGCTCATGGTAGTGATGGAGCGAACCTCCACCTCGAAAATGCCCGTCATGTACAGCTTGGGCCCCTTCCGGGCCAGGAAATACTTCTCTGCCCCACTCTGCCGGGCCATCTCATACAGCAGCGGGATGCTCTTGGCCTCCGGGGCGATGAGGTAGTCATACTCCGGGGCCCGCTTCAGAAGCTCGGTGGCGGCGTGGACTGTCAGCTCCACATCGCCGAAGATGACAAAGGCGCCGATGTACAAATCGTCGGAGACCCTGCACAAGGGCAGGTCCCGCTTTAAACCGGCTATGTCGATTTCATAGGTCATGGATGTTCTCCTCCTGAAATTTTGTGGGGCGGCGCGGGCGCCGCGCACCTTTCTTCTCTCATTATACCGATGCTATGTGGAAAATCAAGTCTCGGCGGGAAGGAAATTCCCCCGATGTTGCTTATGTTTTATGCCAGGGCACGGAGCACCATATCAAAGGCATTCTGGGCGGCCATCAGGCGGATGCGCGCCCTGTCCCCCTGCAGTTTCAGGGCGCGGACCTCCACGCCGCCGGTGCGGGCCAGGGCCACGAAAACCGTACCCACTTCGTTTTTCCCGTCCCCCTCCGGGCCGGCCAGGCCCGTAACGGCCACACCCAAATCGGCGCCCAGCTTCTCCCGGACGGAGAGGGCCAGGGCCTTTGCCACGGCGGCGCTCACTGCCCCCTCGGCCTCCAGGAGCCCGGCGGGGATGTCCAGCAGCCGCACCTTGGCCAGATTTGTATACACCGTGGCGCCGCCCCGGAACACTTCGGAGGCCCCGGGGATATCCGTCAGGCGCTTGGCAATGAGCCCGCCGGTGCAGCTCTCCGCCGCCGCCAGGGTCAGCCCCCGGTCCTTCAGGGCGCGGAAAACAGCCTCCTCCATGCTCTCCACATCAATGCCATAGATGTATGCCCCCAGGATGGCGCGCACCTCGGAGAGCACCGGGGCCATCAGGGCCTCCGCCGCCGCGGCGCTGGGGGCCTTTGCCGTCAGGCGGAGCATTACCTCCCCCTCCTTGGCGTAGGGGGCCAGGGTGGGATTTTCCATAGCCTCCATCTTCTCCCGGAGCAGGGACTCCACAGCGCTCTCCCCCATGCCGAAAATCCGGATATTATGGGAATAAAGCTGTTCGTCGGAGAGGGCGGCCAGGTAGGGCACCGCCCGGTTTTGAAACATGGCGTTGCACTCCCGGGGTGGGCCGGGGAGCATGATAACGCGCACCCCCTCCGCCACAAAGGCGCAGCCGGGGGCGGTGCCCCAGTCGTTGTGGAGCACAGTGCAGCCCACAGGCAACCAGGCCTGCTGGAGGTTGTTGTCCGTCATCTCCCGGCCCGTCTTTTCAAAATAGGCCCGGATGCCGGCGGCCTCCGCCTCGTCAAAATACAGCTCCAGGCCAAAGGCCGCCGCGAGCACCTGCTTGGTCAAATCGTCGTAGGTAGGCCCCAGGCCGCCGGTGGTGATAATGAGGTCCGAGCGGCCCTTGGCCACCTCCACAGCGGCGGTGAGCCGCGCCGGATTGTCCCCCACCACTGTGTGGTAATACACGTCGATGCCCAGCTGGGAGAGGCCCTGGGAGATGTCCCGGGCGTCCGTATTGACGATGTTGCCCAGGAGCAGCTCTGTGCCCACGGATAAAATTTCTGCTTTCATGAAAACAAATCAGTCCTTTGCTGTGAAAATGCGAAAATACTTATGCCTCCGGGTCGAGCCGGACGCGGGTAATGCCCATGACGGCCTCCTCCACCAGGGCATCTATGTCCAGAGGGGCCTCCGCCGCCTCCACCTCCGCCAGGCGGGGCTTCGTCCGGGGATGGCGGGGGGTAAAGACGGTGCAGCAGTCCTCATAGGGGAGGATGCTGGTGTCAAATGTGCCAATCCGCCGGGCCAGGCGGATAATCTCCTCCTTGTCCATGCCGACCAGGGGCCGGAACACCGGGCTTGTGGCCACCGCCTCCGTCACCGCCATGGCCTCCATGGTCTGGCTGGC
>CAZRNK010000263.1:2448-3796 GCA_964601435.1 uncultured Oscillospiraceae bacterium
GCCCCAGATTTTCCCCCGTCACCAGGGCGCCGCAGCCGTTGTCATCGGCAATGCGCTGGGCAATGCGCATCATGAACCGGCGCATAATCAGGGTAAAATACGCCTCGGGGCAGCACCTGCGGATTTCCTCCTGGATGTGGGTGAAGGGGACAATCTCCACTGTCAGCCGGCCGCACCAGGCCGTTAAAATCCGCGCCAGCTCCAGCACCTTCTCCTTGGCCTGCTCCGAGGTATAGGGGAAGGAGAAGAAGTGGACGGGAATCAGGGCCACCCCCCGCTTGGCAATCATATAGCTGGACACAGGGCTGTCAATGCCCCCGGACAGGAGGGTGACGGCCCGGCCGTTGCAGCCCACGGGCATGCCCCCCGCCCCGGGGGTGGGGATGCCGTGGACATAGGCGGCGAAATCCCGGACCTCCACATGCACAGTCAGCTCCGGGTTATGGACATCCACCGCCACCTGGGGATAGGCCTCCTTCAGCAGGCCGCCCACGTGTTGGGAGAGCTGAATGGAGGTGAGGGGAAAGCGCTTGTCGGAGCGCTTGCTCTCCACCTTGAAGCTCTTGGCGCGGGCCATGGCCGGCGCCAGGTAGGCAATGGCCGTCTCCGCGATGGCGTCTGCGTCCTTCTCGCAGGCCGCCGCCCGGGAGAGGGACACAACCCCAAAGACCTTCTCCATGGCGGCGAAGGCCCCGTCCAAATCGCAGCCGTCCCCCTTGGGCTCCACATAGAGGGTGGACTGCATGCAGGTGACGGAAAAGTCCCCGTAGGGGCGCAGCCGCCGGCGGACGTTGGCTATGAGCTTCTGCTCAAAACTGCGGCGGTTGGCCCCCTTGAGGACAATCTCCCCCTGCTTTAACAATATCATATCCTGCATCTTTCTTATGCTCCCTTGTCGTCCTGAAAATCATAGGTGCGGTACTGCACCGCCTCCGCCAGATGGGCGGGGGCAATCTCCTTTTCCCCGGCCAGGTCCGCAATGGTCCGGGCCACCCGCAAAATCCGGTCATAGCTCCGGCCCGTGAGGCCCAGGGTGTCAAAGGCCCGGCGCATCAGCGCCTCCCCCTCGCTGGAGAGAGCGCAGTGCTCGGCAATGTCCCGCACCCCCATCCGGGCGTTGCAGGTCCTGTCCCCTCCGGGGCCGAAGCGGGCGCGCTGAATCGCCCGGGCGGCCTCCACCCGGGCGCGGATGGCGGCGGAGGGCTCCGCTGCCGGGCGGCTCTTGAGGGAATCAAAGTCCAGGGCCGGCACCTCCACCAGCAAATCAATCCGGTCCAGCAGCGGGCCGGAAATCCGGCTGCGGTAGCTGCGGATTTCGCTGGGGCTGCAGCGGCACCGGTTGGGCCCG
>CAZRNK010000264.1:0-3783 GCA_964601435.1 uncultured Oscillospiraceae bacterium
GTTTCTCCCCCCGCTTCACATTGCCAATGGTGAAGGGGGCATTTTCTACAGCGGCCTTGACTATGTTGACCTCCTCTTCAGAGTGGAGCTCCTGTTTTTTCCCGTCCTTGCCGTAAAAGCGGGCGGTGAACGCCCCCGGCTTGCCCTGGCGGCTCAGGGCCACATCCAGGTGCCAGTACTCCTCCGGCTTGAAGGCGCGGATTTCCTCCTCCCGGTCCACCACCATCCGGGTGGCCACGGACTGGACCCGTCCGGCGCTCAGTCCGCGGCGGATTTTCCGCCACAGGAGGGGGCTGAGCTTATAGCCCACAATCCTGTCCAAAATCCGGCGGGCCTGCTGGGCGTTTACCAGGTTCATATCCAAATCCCGGGGATGGGCAATGCTGTCCTGAACCACCTTTTTGGTAATCTCATTAAAGGTGACCCGGTGGGCCTTCTCCTCCGGGAGCTGGAGCAGCTCCTTCAGATGCCAGGAAATGGCCTCCCCCTCCCGATCCGGGTCGGTGGCCAGATAGACCTGCTGGGCGCTCTTGGAGAGCTTTTTCAGCTCCGCAATGACATCCTCCCGCCCCTTGACGGGGATATAGTGGGGTTCAAAACCATGTTCAATATCCACACCCATGGTGCTCTTGGGCAGGTCCCGGAGGTGGCCCATGGACGCCACCACCTTGTAGTTATTTCCCAAATATTTCTCAATGGTTCTGGCCTTTGCCGGAGATTCCACAATGACCAAATCCGTCTTTGCCTTTGCCATATTTCCGCCTCATTTCTGCTCTTGCAAGAATCCTTTTTTCACATTCAGGGTAAAGCGCTTCCCCGCCTCCTGGGTGACATAGCCCTGGATTTGCAGCAGCGTCAGCTCCCCCAGTACCACATGGATGGGCAAGCCCGCCGCCTCTGCTATGTCGTCCACATGCTTTTCCGGCACATCCATGGCCGAGACAATCTGCAGCTGCTGGGGGCTCAAAGCCGCCAGCTGGGCCTCCAGGCCCTCAGCGTCCTCCGCCTCTGCCGCCGGCGCGGGTGCCGCCTTTTTCTTCACCGGCTCCCGCAGCTTCACAAAGCCCTCCCCAGTCTCCCGGCCGGAGGCCGGCGTCTGGGTAGGCAGGGGCTCCGGCGCTGCCGGCGGTACACCGGTGCGCTGGTGCAGTTTATGGGGATACAGCCCTGTATATTCACTGAGAATGTCCCAGCCGGAGGTAACCGCCTTGGCTCCCTCTTTAATCAGGGCATTGGAGCCCACGCAGTTTGCCGCATCCGCATTGCCGGGCACCACAAACACATCCCGGCCCTGCTCTGCCGCGAGGCCGGCGGTAATGAGTGCGCCGCTGCGTGCCGGGGCTTCGATAATCACAACGCCCAAGGACAGGCCGGCAATCAGGCGGTTGCGCTGGGGAAAGAACGCCCTGTTGCCCTGGACGCCCGGCGGGTACTCGCTCACCAGCGCGCCGGAGGCCGCCACATCGTCAAAAAGGGGCCTGTTAAACCGGGGGTATACCTCGTCAATGGCTGTGCCCAGCACGCCGATGCATTTCCCGCCGGCCTGGAGGGCCCCCTGGGCGCCGGCGCTGTCTACTCCCGCCGCCAAGCCGCTTACCACCAGCCCGCCGCATTTGGCAATCTCATAGCCGATTGTCCGGGCCATTTTAATCCCATAGGGCGTCGCCTTCCGGGTTCCGACTATGGCGACAGGCACCTCCTCATCCACAACGGGGATCCTGCCCCGGATATATAAGACCACCGGCGGGTCATAGATGTTCTGCAGCCGCTGGGGATAGGCCGCATCCTGTACCGTCAGAATCTGGATGCCCGCCCCGTCGCACCGGGCCAAAATTTCATAGACCTGGGACAAATCCTTGTCTTTCAGGATTTCCGCCTCCTCCGGCGTTACCTCCGGCAGCTCACTGTAAGCCCCTTCCGGGGCAAAGAAAATTTCCTCCGGCGTGCCGAAGTGCTCCAGCAGCAGGCTCCGGGTCCTGGGCCGGAGCCGGGTGAGTCTGGAGAGCCAGACCCAGTATTTCATCATTGACATGGCCTGTCCCCCTTATACCTGCGTACGCCGGGCCATCTCCCACAGCAGGATGCTCCCCGCCACACCTGCGTTCAGTGACTCACAGGCGCTGTCCATGGGAATGATGAGCGTGCGGCTGCACAGGGCGCGCACCGCTTCGCTCAGCCCCTGGCCCTCGCTGCCCACGGCTACAGCCGCCCGGCTTAAATCCGCCTGGCGCACATCCACCGCGTCCTCTGAGAGCACCGCCCCCCAGAGGGGCAAACGCTTTTCCGCCAGAAAGGCGGCCAAGGCCGGCGTGTCCAGCTCCAGAACCTGCTGCCGGAAAATGGCCCCCATGGTGGAGCGCACCGTCTTGGGATTATACAGGTCTGCACATGCCCCTGTCAAGACTACGGCGCCGCAGCCCATGGCATTGGCTGTCCGCAGGAGCGTGCCCACATTTCCCGGGTCCTGGACGCCGTCGAGCACCAGCACATGGCGCAGCTCGCCTGTTTGCTCGGATTTCTGAATTGCTACAGAGAAAACCGGTCCCGGGCTGTTTTTCAGCGGGGACACATAGGCCAGCAGCTCCTGCGGAAGGCAATATTGGCGCACCGCCTCCGGCAGTGCCACGCTGGGCGCGGAGGCCCACAGCACTGTCTCCACCTGCGCGCCCCACTGGAGTGCCTCCCGGAGCAGCTTCTCCCCGTCGCAGAGGAACAGCCCCTGCTCCCGGCGCACCGCGCCGGAGCGCCCCAGCGCACGGAACGCAGCAATCACAGCATTTTTTCTCGATGTCAGCTTTTCCATCAGAAAATCCCAAAGCAAAGCTGCGGCAGAGCTATCCCTGCCACAGCTGCACCTTCCTTATGAGTTGAGAATGGCCTGCAGGGCGGCAACGGCGGCATCCGTCGCCTCCTGGCTGCCCCGGCCCACTGTGGTCCAGTCGATAATAGAGGCATAATACCCAATTCCCTCCGCCTCTGTGGCGGATTCTTCCGGCAGTTGGGCCTGCGCCGCCTCCGTGAACTTGCCAAACAGCCCCGTATCCCCCACATAGACCCGGTAGGGGTCGTCTGCCGGTACGTCAATGCCGTAGCCGGAGAGGTCATCTTCAAAATACCCCAGGGCGATATAGGAGGCGCTGTAGGCGTCCTCCAGAAAATACAGCACGTAGCTTTCATCGGACATATACAGCAGCATTCTGTCGCGCATAGTGGCGCCGGAGGAAGCGGCACTGGAGGTATCTGTGTCCGTATCCCCCAGAGGAACGGAAATAAACCCAATGTGCACTTCCCCATCTCCGTTCAGGTCGCCCACTGCGTCCCCAACGGTATCCAGAATATCCGCCACATCTTCCTCGGTCACGTTGCCGGACTGGCCAAAGACTATGGTCATATCGTAGTCGGTCATGGTGGCAGACTCCACCGTGATAAATACAATCACCGCCACCACAAATACACCGATGAGAAACCACCATTTGTAGTGGTACCAGAATACATTTTCGAACCAATCCCGAAACTTGCGCTTTTCTTTCATTGGCAGTCCTTTCCCCAGGAGAAATGTGGTTTCCGTCCGGAGCTGTTCGGCATCGCCGGGCTGATTTTGCCCCGGCCTGCCGCTTTCTTCCTATTATATAAAAGCAGATTGCACCCGGCCTGTCAAGTCGGCGCGGCAGATTTTTTCCAATTCCAGCCTCTTTCGAGGAAAAACAAACTGGTATTCCCCACGTTTTTCCAGGTCGAATCCAGGATTTTTTGATTATAGCACAGGAAAAGAAAAAAATTCAA
>CAZRNK010000265.1:0-3783 GCA_964601435.1 uncultured Oscillospiraceae bacterium
AGGCGCGCCTGCCGGAAATCTTCCGCTTCCTCACCACCAACAACGACCAGTTTTTCCTGAACTTCGCCATGGCGGCTAACAAGGCGGCGGCGGACGCCGCCCACGGCATTGCCTATTCCACGATGGTGACCGCCATTGCCCGCAACGGGGTGGAGATTGGCGTACGTATCAGCGGCCTGGGCGACACCTGGTTTACCGCGCCGGCGGCCCGGGTGAAGGGGCTGTATTTTGCCGGCTTCAGCGAGGCGGATGCCAATGCCGACATCGGCGACAGCGCCATTATGGAGACGGGCGGTGTAGGTGGCTGCGCCATTGCCGCCGCGCCGGCCATCGTGCGGCTGCTGGGGAGCGGCTCCTATGCAGACGCGGTGCAGCAGACCATGAACATGTACGAGATTACCCTCTCCGAGTGTGAGCAGTATGCGATTCCCAATCTGGACTTTCGGGGCAGCCCCATCGGCCTGGATATGGTGCGGATTGTGGAGACGGGTATTACCCCCATTATCAATACCGCTATTGCCAGCAAGGAGGCCGGCGTGGGCATGGTGGGCGCCGGCATTGCCGCCGCGCCGATGGAGCTCTTCACAAAGGCATTGCTGGCCTATGCGGAGCGGTACGGGCTGTAAAAATGCCGGGCACTGCCCGATGAAAATCAGGAAGTAGGGAGGCGGCGCCATGCCGGTTACAATTGCGCTGTGGATTGGGGCTCTGGTGCCCATGGCGGCGCTGCTGATTCTGATGGTATTTTGCAAGTGGGGGGCGGTGAAGGCGGCGCCTGTGGGGCTGGTGCTGGCTTTGGGCCTGGGCCTCTGGCTTTTCCGGGCCGACGGGGAACTGCTGGTGCTGGAGAGCTGCAAGGGCCTGTGGAGCACCCTGCCGGTGCTGGCGGTGATTTTCCCCGCCATACTGCTCTACGAGGTGTCCAGTCAGGCGGGCGCATTTCAGGCGTTTCAGGCGGGACTGAGCCGTCTGCTGCCCAATGAGCTGCTGCGGGTGTTGATGCTGGCCTGGGTGTTTCCCAGCTTTTTGCAGGGGATTTCCGGCTTTGGCGTGCCGGTGGCGGTGGGTGCGCCGCTGCTGATTGGCATTGGAGTAGTACCCCTGTGGGCCGTAATCCTGCCCCCCATTGGCCACTCCTGGGGCAACACCTTTGGCACCCTGGCCATCGCCTGGGACGCGCTCTCTTCCGCTGCGGATTTGGGCGCAGACCCTGTGCTGAGTGCCCAGACAGCGCTGTGGGCCACGGCGCTGATTTGGCTGTGGAACCTAGCCTGCGGTGTGTGTATCTGCCTGTTTTACGGCGGTGGGCGGGCCCTGAAAAAGGGGCTGCCGGCTGTACTCATCATCTCCCTGATTCAGGGCGGCGGCCAGATGGCGGTGGCCCAGGTGAACACGACCCTCGCCTGCTTCCTGCCCTGCTGCCTGGCTTTGGCCGCCGGGCTGCTACTGGGCCGGAGCCGGCTGTACCGGGAGAGCTGGAGCATACCGGAGAGCAGAATCATGCGCCGGGAGCGAAAAATAGAGGCCCAGGCTTCCATGAGCCTCCACCAGGCGTTTTTGCCCTACTATGTGATGACAGGGGTGGCGCTTTTGGTGCTTTTGATTGGCCCGCTCAATGCATTCCTATCCCAATGGAGCATTGGTTTTTCCTTTCCGGAGACCCGGACAGGCTACGGATTTGTGAATGCGGCGGTAGAGCGCTATTCGCCCATTACGCCGCTGACCAATGCGGGGCTGTTTCTGCTCCTCGCTGCAGGGGCCGGGTGGCTGTATTACCGGCGGGCGGGCATTTTGCCAAAGGGCAGGCTGGGAATTTGGTCCAGAACCTGGAGAAAGGCCGTCCCCTCCGGTGCGGCCATTACCTGTTTTATTGTCATGTCCCGGGTCATGAGCGGAACGGGGCAGACAGATGTACTGGCCCGGGGAATTGCCCAGGCGCTGGGGGAGGTCTATGTCCTGTTTGTCCCGCTGGTGGGGATGCTGGGCTCCTTTATGACCAGCAGCAACATGTCCTCCAACGCCCTGTTTGCCAATTTCCAGATGACGACAGCCTCGCTGCTGGGCGTCAGCCAGGCGGCTGTCCTGGGAGCGCAGACGGCGGGCGGCGCGATTGGCAGCGTGCTCTGCCCGGGGAATATTGTATTGGGAACGACGACAGCGGGCATTATGGGCCAGGAGGGCTCTGTGCTCCGCAAGCTGCTGCCCATTGCCGCAGTGGCGGCCTGTGTGCTGGGTGCTTTGCTGTACCTGGTGTTAAAAATCCTATGAATTTCAGCGTGACAGAGAGGGGGATTCACCCAACATGGCCGGAGAAAAAAAGACAGTAGTTGTGGCCATCGGCGGAAACGCCATCACCCAGAGCGGGCAGCGGGGAACGGCCCAGGAGCAAGTGGAAAACATCGGGCACTGCTGCGGCCTGATTGCAGATATGGCGGCGGCGGGATACCGCCTGGTTATTACCCACGGGAATGGGCCCCAGGTGGGCAATCTGCTGCTGCAAAACGAGGCGGGACGGGAGCTTGTGCCGGAGAACCCATTGGATATGTGTGTTGCCCAGACCCAGGGGAGCCTGGGATATCTGATTGTCCAGTCCCTGAAAAACAGTATGGAGCGCCGGGGCATTCAGCGGGAGGTGGCTGCCCTTGTCACCCAGGTTGTGGTGGACTCGGCCGACCCGGCCTTTTGCCACCCGACCAAGCCGGTGGGGCCCTTTTTCAGCCGGGAGGAAGCCGAGCGGCAGGACTATCCGGTGGTGGAGGACAGCGGCCGGGGCTACCGGCGCGTAGTGGCCTCCCCGGAGCCGAAGTCGCTGGTAGAGAGCCGGGTCCTCCGGCAGCTTGTCCAGGAGGGCGTGGTGGTTATTGCCGCCGGCGGCGGGGGGATTCCGGTTGTGGAGACCGGGGATGGCCTCCACGGCGCAGAGGCGGTGGTGGATAAGGACTTCGCCTCCGCCCTGGTGGCAGAGGCCGTAGGGGCCGACTGCCTGCTGCTGCTCACCGGGGTGCCCCAGGTGGCGGTTGACTTTGGGACGCCCCAGCAGCGCTCCCTGGACTGTATGACCCTGGCAGAGGCCCAGGGCTACCTGGAGGAGGGACAGTTTCCCCCGGGTAGCATGGGACCGAAAATCGAGGCGGCGATGCGATTCGTCCGCGCCGGCGGCGGAGAGGCCATTGTCACTTCCCTGGAGTGTGCAGGTGCGGCCATACAGGGCAAGACGGGCACGCGGATTATTGCCTGAGCGGCCTGAATCAGATGCAGGATTTTTCAAATTTATATAAGGAGGAAACGACGATGATGGATGTAGGTGTGTACCGGCTCCCCATGGCGGGCCAGGACGATGTTTCTGAGCTGAAGAAGCTGCTGGATGATGGGACAATCCGGGCGGAGGAAATCTGCGCCATTATTGCCCAGACAGAGGGGGACGGCTATGCCCGGGGCTATGCCTCGTTGTGCTTTGAGCTGCTCCTCAGCGAGCGGCTGGGCTGGAGCAGGGAAGAGGTGTTCCAGAAGATTCCCATGCTGATGATTGGCCTGACTGGTGGCCTGATGAGCCCCCATTACACCGTTTTTACCCGTCGGGAGGTTGCGGGAGAGCCCACCGGGGAGAAACGGCTGGCGCTGGGAATCCGCACCACTCGGGTGCTCAAACCTGAGGAATATGGCACTGTGGCCCAGGTCCGCTTGGTGGCGGAGGCAGTTCGGGAGGCCATGGCTGAGGCGGGGATTGCGTCGGTGGAAGATGTCTGCTGCGTGGAGGTCAAGTGCCCCAACCTGACGGCGGCC